>NZ_JBVINN010000004.1:377787-463235 GCF_055579305.1 Kitasatospora sp. NPDC032757
AAAAGAGCGGTCATCCGTATCCACCTGGGGAGAAATGTGAGGAGAGTCCTGTTCCCCGCCCCGGGGGGGGCCCCCCCCCCCCCCCGCGTTCAGGGCAGGTCTGCGGTCACGGCCCGCTCAGGAGCGGCCGCGCAGCCCGCGCAGGTGTTCGGCGACGGGGGCCAGCGCCTCGTACATCGCGTCGAGCTGCTCGGGCGTGAAGCGGTCGATGAAGTGTGCCCGCACGCTGCGCACGTGGTCCGGGGCGACCTTCTGCATGGTCGCCCAGCCCTGCTCGGTGAGGTGGGCGTAGAGCCCGCGCCGGTCGCCCGGACACTCCTGCCGCAGGACCAGCCCGGCCGTCTCCATCCGCGTGATCTGGTGTGAGAGCCGGCTCTTGGACTGGAGGGTGGCGGTGGCCAGGTCGGTCATCCGCATCCGCCGCTCGGGAGCCTCCGAGAGGACGACCAGGATCTCGTAGTCGTTGATCGCGAGGTTGTGCGGCTGGAGCTCACGGCCGAGCTGGTAGTCCAGCAGCTTGGCGACCTCCAGGTGGGCACGCCACAGCCGTTGCTCCCGGGCGGTCAGCCAGGGAGTCTCCTCCTCCGGGCCCGAGGGGGAGACGTCCGCGGCGTCGGCTGTGTGCGTATCCATGCGGACAGCATACCGTATTTAGTTAAATCTTGTACAAGTTCAGAGTCCGAAGCGCCGTCCGAGGTCGCCCAGGTTACCGAGCCCCGGCACGTTGACGTTGGGCAGCTGGCTGCCGTGGCCGGACGCGTGCTGCGACGGCACCCCGCCCATCGGCACGCCCGCCTCGGCGTGCACCTGGCCCACCGCGCGCTCGGCCATCAGCACCTCGGTCGACTGCAGCAGCACCTGGCCGGCGCCGATGAACTCGAACTGGTGCTCCTCGCCGGACGCCCCGCCCAGCCCGGTCAGCCGGCGGATGCCGCCGATCACCCCGTGCATGTAGTCGTGGTCGTAGTGGTGGCACGGCGCGGGGCAGTCCGCCCAGCCGACCAGCGCCTGCGGGTCCACCCGGATCGGCGGCTCGACGAAGTGCACCGGGCCGTTGGAGGCCGCCACGAACTTGCCGCTGCCGATCAGGGTGAGGAACCCGGGGATGATCGACTGCTTGAGCCGCAGCGTCGGCTCGTACGCCAGCAGGTTGCCCGAGCGGACCGTCAGGTTCCCCTCCTCCAGGTCGTAGGAGTTGAGGTCGAAGGCCCGGTCGGCCAGCAGCAGCTTGCCCCGGCCCTCGGCGACCACCCAGTCCGCCGCGTGCATCGGCGAGTTGAAGTGCTGGCCGAGCATCCGGTCGATCGCGCCGGCGCCGACGCCCTTGAAGGAGATGTCGCCGTAGTAGGCGATCATCTTGCCCTTCTGCAGGAAGTACGACCCGTTCAGGTTCACCGAGAAGGCGTACGGGTTGACGTTGTCGTTGACCGGCAGGCTGTGCGCGTCGTGCACCACCGGGCCGGAGCCGTCCTGCGCCTTGGGCAGCGGGGCCTGGGCGCCGCCGAACTGCTCCTGGGCGTACTGCTGCTGCGGCTGCTGTGCGGGGTAGCCCTGCTGGGGGTAGCCCTGCGGCGGCGGGGGCGGGTAGCCCTGGCCGGGCTGCTGGCCGTAGCCGGGCGGCGGGGCGGCCGGGAAGCCGGGCTGGGTGGGCTGGTTGTACGGCGACGGCTGGCCGTACGGCTGCTGGCCGTACGGGTCGTTCGGCTGCCCGTAGGGGGGCTGCGGCGGGTAGGACATCAGAGCTTCTCCTCGCTCGCCTGCACGAACACGGTGCCGTTGCCGGACAGCTCCAGCTGGAAGGCCTCGCCGGAGCCGCGTCCGATCATGTCGCGCCAACCCAGCGCGGTGGACAGCTTGTTCTGGACCTGGCCGCGGTGCGCGACATAGGCCTGGGGGTCGACGTGCACCGGCTGGTGCGGGGTGATCGGCAGCTCGAAGACGCCGCCGTGCGCCATCACCGCCACCGCGCCGTGGCCGTCCAGCTTGGTGGTGAACAGGCCCTGGCCGGTCACCTGGCCGCGGACCATGCCCATCACGCCGCCCTGCGAGCCCATGAACATGGTGGACTGCTGCAGCGAGCCCTCGAAGGCCAGCAGCCGGTCCGCCTCGACGTACAGGGTGTCGCCGGCCAGCTCGATCACGTGCACGTGGTGGCCGCCGTGGCCGAACATCACGGTGCCCTGGCCCTCGACGGTCATCAGCGGGGTGTCCTCGTTGGCCACCCGCCGGCCGATCATCGACATGACGCCGCCCTGCCCGCCGGTGATGTTCGGCGTGAACCGGACCTCACCGGTGTACGCGAGCATCGCGCCGCGCTGGCTGAACAGCCGCTGGCCGGGGACGACCCGGGCCTCGATCATCTTGTTGTTGATCCTGGTGAACGGCATCAGACGTCGCCCCCGACGGTCAGCTTCTCGGACGGCTGCACGTACACCAGGCCCTCGCCGGTGAACTCCACCTGGACGGCCTCGCCACCGCCCTCGCCGATGAACGTGCTCCAGCCGGCGCCGGACTTCAGGCTGCGGTTCAGGTTGCCGGTGTGCGCCACGTACGCCCCCGGGTCCACCCGCAGCGGCATGCCCTGGGTGACCCGCAGGATGATCGCCGGCCCCTTGGAGGTGACGGCGGCCCAGCCGCTGCCCTCGACCTTGGTGGTGAACAGGCCGTTGCCGGAGGAGATGCCGTTCAGACCGGTGAAGGTGGTGCCGGTCCGCAGCGTGCCCTCGGTGCAGAGCAGGTTGTCGGACTCGACGTAGAGCGTCTCACCGTTCAACCGGACGAGGTTGATCTCGGTGGCCTTGTCGGCGAAGTAGCAGGTGCCCTGCCCCTTCACCTCCATGACCGTCATCTGCTCGCCGGTCAGCCGGCGGGTGACCATGCCACGCAGGCCGTCACCGCCACCGCTGAGTTTCTTGAAGCTCATCTGGCCGCTGTACGCGACCATCGAGCCGTTTCTGGCTTTCACGCCGTCGCCCGTCATGTCGACGGCGAGCGTCTTGGACCCCTGGAGTCGAAACTGTGCCACGGGCGCAATGTAGCCGTATCGGGCGCGCGACGGGGAGGGGGCGTCGGCGTTCTGGTACGGGTCTGCGACAAATGCCCGGATCAGACCCGGGTCTGCACGCCCTGCGGGACGGCGCCCGCGGCCTGCTCCACCTCCAGCAGCGAGGCCGAGTGGCGCTCGGCCTCGAAGGCCACCACACCGCCGCGCAGCCCGAAGAGGCGCTTGGAGAGCAGGATCCAGAGCACCGCGACGATGTTCAGCACCAGCGTGCAGATCTTCAGGGCGCTGACGTGCTCGGTCAGCTCGTACACCTCCAGCGGGAGGAACGCCGCGGTGGCCACCACCGTCAGGTACTCGGCCCAGCGCCGGCCCAGCCAGAGCCCGTACGCCTCGACGATCTCGATCAGCGCGTAGACCAGGAGTGCGCCCGCGACGATCAGCAGGGTGCTGTGCTTGTAGTCGAAGGTCTTGCGGATGGTGTCGGCGATCGGGGAGTGTTCGAGGTCCCAGTGGAAGTGCTCGGTCACGGGCCGGAACACCGTCAGGTTCTCGTCGAAGACCCGGCGCACGGCGTCCTGGCTGTTGGAGAACTTCCAGACGCCCCAGGCCACCACGACGATCAGCAGCCCGCGCAGCAGCCGCTCGACGGCCAGGAAGCGGAGGATGAAGACGTCCCGCAGGGCCTTGCCTCGCGGCACCAGCGGTGCCTCGTCGGCCGGTCCGGAGCCGTGCGGGGCGCCGAGCGAGAAGTCGCCGCAGCGCAGGCAGCGCCAGGCGTCGCCGAGCGAGGTCGCGGCGTGCAGCCGGCGGTTCAGCTCGGGCTCGGTCGGCGCGTAGGTGACGTGCCCGCGCCGGGCGCAGGTCCTTCGGTCCCAGTCCAGCTTGAACATCGGTGGTACCCCCGTGGTGCTGCGATGCGGACGGCGCCCGGATCGCCGGGCCCGGCAGCAGGATAGGGGTGGTGGCCGGCCCGGCGCCGCGACCGGGGGCGATCTGCTGCACGGCTGTGACATCCGGCACGGGGGCGCACCCCGGACGCGGGCCCGGGCATGTGCTCGGTGATAATGGCGGGGATGCTTGTGAGCCGGTTCACAAGCAATCTCCGACTCCGGTATGAGGTACCCCATCGTGAACAGCAGCGCCGTCCACCGCCTGCGCCTGGTCTCCGGCCCCGAGGGCCTCTCCTTCCTCCTGCTCCTGGTCTGCTCGGTGCTCAAGCGCACCACCAGCTTCGACGCCGTCCCGGTGATGGGCATGGTCCACGGGATCCTGTTCATCCTCTACGTGGTGTTCTGGATCATGGCCTGGCAGGCGCAGAACTGGGACGTGAAGCGCGGCGTCCTGCTCTTCGTCCTCTCGGTGCTGCCCACCGGCGGGTTCTTCGCCGAGCGCATCCTGAAGAAGGAGGAGCTCGGCGGAGCGGCGCCGGTCCGCGAGCCCGCCGCGGCCTGAGCCGCACGCCGTCAACGGCCGACAGGCTGCCGGGGCCTCCTCTCCCAGAGGGCCCCGGCAGCCTGTCGCCTTTCCGGAGGTGGTTCAGGGGCGGCCCGGCCTCCCCGGGCCGGTTCTCGGGCGGTGAGGTCCCGACCGGCCCGCTCGTGCCGCGCGCGCGGCCGGCCGGACGGGGGCCCGGCCCTAGTTGACGTTGACCGCGCTCCAGGCCGCGGCCACCGCCTTGTACTCGGTGCTGGTCGCGCCGTAGAGGTCGGAGGCCGCCTTCAGGGTCGCCGTGCGGGCGGCCTTGTAGTTGGTGGTGGAGGTGAAGTAGACGGTCAGCGCGCGGTACCAGATGGCCGCGGCCTTGTTCCGGCCGATGCCGGTGACGGTGGAGCCGTTGGAGGTCGGGCTGTTGTAGCTGACGCCGTTGATGGTCTTGGCGCCGCTGCCCTCGGCCAGCAGGTAGAAGAAGTGGTTGGCCACGCCCGAGGAGTAGTGGACGTCCACGTTGCCGACCCCGGAGTACCAGGAGTCCTTGGACGCGCCGTCCTTGGAGGGCTTGTCCATGTAGCGCAGCGGGGTGCCGTTGCCGTTGATGTTGAGCTTCTCGCCGATCAGGTAGTCCGGCACGTCCACCGGCAGGTTGGCGTACCACTCGACCATGGTGCCGAAGATGTCCGAGGTGGCCTCGTTGAGGCCGCCGGACTCGCCGGAGTAGACCAGTCCGGCGGTGGCGGAGGTGACGCCGTGGGTCATCTCGTGGCCGGCGACGTCGATCGCGGTCAGCGGGTGGGTGTTGCCGGAGCCGTCGCCGTAGGTCATGCAGAAGCAGGAGTCGTTCCAGAACGCGTTGACGTAGTTGGAGCCGTAGTGGACCCGGCTGCTCGCGCCGACGCCGTTGTTCTTGATGCCGCTGCGGCCGAAGGTGTTCTTGTAGAAGTCCCAGGTCGCGCCGGCGCCGAACTGGGCGTCGACCGCGGCCGACTGGGTGTTGGAGGCGAGGCCGTTGCCCCAGACGTTGTCCGCGTCGGTGTACAGCGCGTTCCCGGACGCGGCGTTGCCGGTCCACTGGTTGCCCCGCGAGCCGTCCTTGAGCTGGTAGGTCGAGCCGCTCTGGGTGGTGGTCAGGGTGACCGAGCCGACGTTGACGCCCTTGCCGCTGCCGGTCGCGGTCTGGAACTCCTCGTGGGTGGAGAGCACCTCGCCGGTGGCCGCGTCGGTGACCAGCCGCTGGCTGCTCGGGGTGCCGTCGGCGCGCTGGCCCTGCACCACCGTCTGGTACGCGAGCCGCGGGCTGCCGTCGGCCGCCCAGACCACCAGGGTGGCCGCGCCGGCGCCGTCGACCCGGCTGATCGCCGACTCGTCCTTGTCGGCCGCGATGCCGACGGTGGCCCGGACGGCACCGAGCGCCTGGGCGGACGCCTTGTCGGCGGAGAGCGACGGGGTGAGGCTCGGCAGCGTCAGCTGCCCGGTGAAGGCCCGGTCCACCGAGGTGACGGAACCGTTGGCCTTCTGGTGCACCACCAGGTCGCCGCCGATCACCGGCAGGCCGCCGAGCGTCCGCTCGTAGCGCAGGTGGCGGTCGCCGTTGGCGTCCAGCACGGCGTCCTTGACGACCAGCCGCTCCTGGCCGCCGAGCGCGAGCGACTGCGCGAGCGGGGCGGCCTCGCCGCCGGCCAGGGCGATCAGCGCGTCGCGCTGCTGGGTGACGGAGGGGGCGGAGGCCTGGGCGGGTGCGGCGGCGACCTGGATGGCGCCGGCCAGCAGGGCGGTGGCGGAGAGTACGGCGCCGGCTGTCAGCTTTCGCTTCACGTACGGGGTTCCTTCCGGGAAACCGCGTGTGCGCGGTCACGCCGCATACCGGGGCGCCGGGGTTGGCGCCGTGGGGCGGTAGGGCGCTGACGTGCTGCTCCCGTGCGGTTTTGGACGGCCGGTCGGTGGGTGGGGGTGACGGCCGTCGAACGGGGCTTGGACATAAGCATGACAATCCGACAGGTGGAAAGGACAGGGCGCCGCCGGGGATTGGCCAGGTCTCGCCACTCGCCGGTACGGGTGGTCCGGGTGCGGCGGATGTCCGCTTCGGGCGTTTCGCCCCGCTGGCGGGATCCCGCCAGCGGCGGTCCTTGCCGGGCCCGCCGCCCCTTGCTACGCGGGCCCGGACGCGAGGGTGCGCCCCCGCCTCCGGACGAGCGCGTGCGCACATGCTCGTCCGGACGTGCCGGTGCGCACGCCTCCGGACGCGCGAACGCCCGGGGCCTCCCCTCCCAGTGAGGTCCCCGGGCGTCCGCAGGGCTGCCAGGCCCCGGGCGTGTTGCGTCAGTTGACGTTGACGCCACTCCAGGCGGCCGCCACCGCCTGGTACTCGGCGCTGGTCGCGCCGTAGAGGTCCGCCGCCGCGCTCAGCGTGCCGGTGCGGGCCGCCTTGTAGTTGGTGGTGGAGGTGAAGTAGACGGTCAGCGCGCGGTACCAGATGGCCGCGGCCTTGTCCCGGCCGATGCCGGTGACCGTCGAGCCGTTGGAGGTCGGGCTGTTGTAGCTGACGCCGTTGATGGTCTTGGCGCCGCTGCCCTCGGCCAGCAGGTAGAAGAAGTGGTTGGCCACGCCCGAGGAGTAGTGGACGTCGAGGTTGCCCACGCCGGACGACCAGGAGTCGGCCGAGCCGCCGTCCTTGGAGGGCTTGTCCATGTAGCGCAGCGGGGTGCCGTCGCCGTTGAGGTCGATCTCCTCGCCGATCAGGTAGTCCGGCGTGTCGGTGGCGAGGTTGGCGTAGAACTCGACCATGGTGCCGAAGATGTCCGAGGTGGCCTCGTTGAGGCCGCCGGACTCGCCCGAGTAGTTGAGGCCGGCGGTGGCCGAGGTGACGCCGTGGGTCATCTCGTGGCCCGCCACGTCGATCTCGGTCAGCGGGTGGGTGTTGCTCGCGCCGTCACCGTACGACATGCAGAAGCACTGGTCGCTCCAGAACGCGTTCACGTAGTTCTTGCCGTAGTGAACGCGGCTGGTGGCGCCGACGCCGTTGTTCTTGATGCCGTTGCGGCCGAAGGTGTTCTTGTAGAAGTCCCAGGTGGCCGCCGCGCCGTACTGGGCGTCCACCGCGGCGGACTGGCCGTTGGAGACGGTGCCGGTGCCCCAGACGTTGTCCGCGTCGGTGTACAGGGTGCCCGAGCCGGAGGTCCGGCCCTTGAAGTCGACGGTGGACTGGCCGCCGCGGGAGGCGTCCTTCAGCGAGTAGCCGCCGGAGACGCTGGTGGTGGTCAGCGGGACGGAGCCGACGAAGACGCCCTTGCCGCTGCCGGTCGCGGTCTGGACCTGCTCGTGGGTGGAGAGCACCTCGCCGCTGGCGGCGTCGGTGACCAGCAGCTGGCTGCTCGGGGTGCCGTCGGCGCGGACGCCCTCGACGGTCGTCCGGTACGCCAGGCGCGGGTTGCCGTCCGCGGCCCAGACCACCAGCTCGGCGGCGCCGGTCTGGTGGACCTCCTTCAGCGGGGACTCGTCCTTGTCGGCGGTGATGCCGACGGTGGCCTGCACGGCGCCGGAGGCCTGCGCGGCCGCCTTGTCGGCGGGGATCTGCGGGGTGAGGCTGGGCAGCGCGATCGTGGCGCCGACGGCCTTGTCCACGGCCTTCACGGCGCCGTCGGCGGCCTGGTGGACCACCAGGTCGCCGCCGAGGACGGGCAGGCCGGCGAAGGTGCGCTCGAAGCGGAGGTGACGGGTGCCGTTGGCGTCCACCACGGCGTCCTTGGCGACCAGCTTCTCCTGGCCGCCCAGCGCCAGCGCCTTCGCCAGCGGGTCGGCCTGACCCTTCGCCACGGCGAGGACGGCCTCGCGCTGCTGCGACGCCTGCGCCTGGGCCGAGGGGGCGGGGGTGGCCTGGGCGGCGGTGCTCACCTGGATGACGCCGGTGAGGAGCGCGGTGGCGGAGAGTACGGCGCCGGCTGCGAGCTTTCGCTTCACGTACAGGTCCTTCCGGGAAACCGCGTGTGCGCGGTCGCACCTCGTCCCGGGGTGCCGGGGTTGGCACCTGAGGGGCGGAACGGGCGCTGACGGGCTGCTCCGTGCGGTCGAGCGGCGAGCCACCGGTGAGTGGGGCGGTGGCTGCCGGACGGGGCTGGCCGAAAGCATGACAATCCAACAAGTGAAATGACAGGTCTTGTTCATCAATTGGCCAGGTCTCGCCAGTCCGGCGGATTGTGAACAGAGCGACAAATCAGTCAAATCGCCCCGTCTTGCAGCGGGTTACCGCCCGAACCGAGGCCTGATGGCGGGCCGGGCGCCGGGTCGGGAGCCAATGCCGAATCACCGTCGGCGGGTTGGCGGGCGTTCACACCCCTGCAATGTCCTGGTACGGACCTGGCCGCCCCAGTGGCGGGATCCCGCCACGTGTCTCACTTGTCCACCATCAGGACGCCTGATAGCGGCGGCCCCACCCGCCGGTACGGTAAGGAGGTGGCCAAGCCCCTCGCACTCGACTTCGACCCGATCGCCCGCGCCGACGAGCTCTGGGCCCGCCGCTGGGGCGGGGTCCCCTCGATGGCGGCGATCACCTCGATCATGCGCGCCCACCAGATCCTGCTCTCGCGGGTGGATACGGTGCTCAAGCCGTACGGGCTGACCTTCGCGCGCTACGAGGCGCTGGTGCTGCTCACCTTCAGTCGGACCGGCGAGCTCTCGCTCTCCAAGATCGGCGAGCGGCTGATGGTCCACCCGACCAGCGTCACCAACACCGTCGACCGCCTGGAGCGGGCCGGCCTGGTCGCCCGCCGGCCCAACCCGCTGGACGGCCGCGGCGTGCTCGCCTCGATCACCGACCGCGGCCGCGAGGTGGTCGAGGAGGCGACCCGGGAGCTGATGGCGATGGAGTTCGGCCTGGAGGAGTACGACGCCGGGCAGTGCCGCCAGGTGTTCGAGCTGCTCCGGCCGCTGCGGGTGGCGGCCGGCGACTTCACCGAGCCGGACGCGACCGCGACCGAGCCGGGCGCGACCGCGACCGAGCCGGACGGGGCCACGGCCGAGTAGCGCGCGGCCGCGGCCGGGCAGGCCGCTGCACGGCGCACCCGTAAGCGGCGGCTACCCTCGTGGGAGCGGTGCGCGGATCCGGGCGTACCGGCCGATCCCTGCCGAGCGAGGCGATGAAGAGTATGAAGGCGAACCCCCTGCTGGGCTGGTACCGGGCCCTGGCCATTGCGACCGGTGTGGCGCTGCTGGTGTTCTGCGGCTTCATGGTCGCGAAGTACGGCTTCGACACCGCCGAGGACGTCACCACCTACGTCGCGATGCTGCACGGCTACCTCTACATCGGGTACTTCGTGGTCACATTCCTGCTCGGCCAGAAGCTCAAGTGGCCGCTCGGCCGGATGATCCTCACCCTGGCCGCCGGCTGCATCCCGTTCGCCTCCTTCGTCGCCGAGCGCCGGGTGGTCCGCGAGGCCGCCGAGCAGCTCCCGGCCGGCGGTGCCGCCCGGCAGACCGCCGGCGTCTGAGCCCGGCCCCCGGCGTCCGATCGCAGAGCCTCCGCGAGCGCCCCTTCCTCGACCCGGGGGAGGGGCGCTCCGGCATTTCGGCCCGGCTTCCGTCGACAAGTACTAGGACGTCCGAGTAAATTAGTAGGACGTCCTAATAGCTGTGCCGTCCCGATGACGTGGCGGCCGTACGGAGCGGAGTTCGGGGTCATGGACGCCGAGGAGATCGAGCGCGGACGGCAGCGCTGGCAGCAGCGGTACGACAGCGCCCGCAAGCGGGACGCGGACTTCACCACCCTCTCCGGGGACGAGGTCGAGCCGGTCTACGGCCCGCCCGCGGGGCAGCCCGTCGAGGGCTTCGAGCGGATCGGCTGGCCGGGCGAGTACCCGTACACCCGTGGTCTGCACGCCACCGGCTACCGCGGCCGGACGTGGACCATCCGCCAGTTCGCCGGCTTCGGCAACGCGGAGCAGACCAACGAGCGCTACCGGATGATCCTGGAGGCGGGCGGCGGCGGCCTCTCGGTCGCCTTCGACATGCCCACCCTGATGGGGTACGACTCCGACGACGCCAAGTCGCTCGGCGAGGTCGGCCACTGCGGCGTGGCCATCGACTCGGCCGCCGACATGGAGGTCCTGTTCAAGGGCATCCCGCTCGGCGAGGTCACCACCTCGATGACGATCAGCGGCCCGGCCGTCCCGATCTTCTGCATGTACCTGGTCGCCGCCGAGCGCCAGGGCGTCGACCCGGCGGTGCTCAACGGCACCCTGCAGACGGACATCTTCAAGGAGTACATCGCCCAGAAGGAGTGGCTCTTCGCCCCGGAGCCGCACCTGCGCCTGATCGGCGACCTGATGGCGTACTGCGCCGAGGGCATCCCGGCGTACAAGCCGCTCTCCGTCTCCGGCTACCACATCCGCGAGGCCGGGGCCACGGCCGCGCAGGAGCTGGCGTACACCCTGGCCGACGGCTTCGCCTACGTCGAGCTGGGCCTCTCCCGCGGCCTGGACGTGGACGTCTTCGCGCCCGGGCTCTCCTTCTTCTTCGACGCGCACCTGGACTTCTTCGAGGAGATCGCCAAGTTCCGCGCCGCCCGCCGGATCTGGGCCCGCTGGATGCGCGACCGCTTCGGCGCCAAGACCGACAAGGCGCAGTGGCTGCGGTTCCACACCCAGACCGCCGGCGTCTCGCTGACCGCCCAGCAGCCGTACAACAACGTGGTCCGCACCGCCGTCGAGGCGCTCTCGGCGGTGCTCGGCGGCACCAACTCGCTGCACACCAACGCCCTGGACGAGACCCTGGCGCTGCCCTCCGAGCAGGCCGCCGAGATCGCCCTGCGCACCCAGCAGGTGCTGATGGAGGAGACCGGCGTCACCAACGTGGCCGACCCGCTGGGCGGTTCCTGGTACGTCGAGGCGCTCACCGACCGGATCGAGGAGCAGGCCGAGGCGATCTTCCAGCGGATCCTGGACAAGGGCCGCGAGGACCACGAGATCGGCCCCATCACCTCCGGCATCCTGCGCGGGATCGAGGAGGGCTGGTTCACCGGGGAGATCGCCGAGGCGGCCTTCCAGTACCAGCAGTCGGTGGAGAAGGGCGACAAGCGGGTCGTCGGCGTCAACTGCCACCCGCGCAGCGTCACCCCCGAGCTGGAGATCCTGCGGGTCAGTCACGAGGTCGAGCGCGAGCAGGTCCGCGTGCTGGCCGCGCGGAAGGCCGGCCGGGACGAGGCGGCGGTGCGGGCCGGGCTGGACGCGATGCTGGCGGCGGCGCGCTCGGGCGCGTCGATGATCCCGCCGATGCTGGACGCGGTGCGGGCCGAGGCCACCCTGGGCGAGATCTGCAACGCGCTGCGCGAGGAGTGGGGGATCTACCGCGAGACCGCCCGGTTCTAGGGCGCCTGCACGGCGCGGTCCCGGTTCCGGGGCGCGAGCACGCAGAGAGCCGCCCCGCACGTCCTCACGTGCGGGGCGGCTCCGTGCTGCGCCTGCGGGGGCCTGCGCGCTCAGCCCCCGGTCAGGCTGGGGAAGGGCCCGAGCAGCAGGTTGGTGAAGCGCCGGGTCCAGTCGGCGGTGATCGGCTCGCCGCTGACCAGCACCCGGTGCTCGACCGTCCCCGCGATCGTGTCGAAGATGATGTCGATCTCCTCGCCGGCGCTCACCTCGTCGTCGTCCGGGGCGAGCTCGCCGCGGGCCTGGGCCGCGGCCCGGCCCTGCCGGACGAGCCGCTTCTGCGGGTCGACGATCGCCTCCCGGATCCGCCGCCGCAGCTGACGGTCGCGGGTGCCCTCGGCGAACAGCGCGAGCAGCGCGGCCTGGGTCTCCGGACGGGCCAGCAGGTCGGCGAACTGGGAGACCACCGCTTCGATGTCGGCCCGCAGGCTGCCGAGGTCGGGCATCACCAGCTCGTCGAAGAGGCTGGCGACGGCGTCCACCACCAGCTCGTTCTTGGACGGCCAGCGGCGGTACAGGGTGGTCTTGGCGACCTTGGCGCGGGTGGCCACGTGGCCCATGGTCAGCCCGCCCCAGCCGAGTTCGGCGAGGGCTTCGCGGGTGGCGTCCAGGATGGCGAGGTCCGCGGCGGCGCTGCGCGGTCTCCCCTTGGCCCGGGTGGTGGTGCCGTCGGGGCCCTCCGGGGCCTGTGGGGGGTCTTCCCGGGGGGCCGGGCGCGCCGGGGTCAGGGGGGGCTGGGCGGCCGACACCGGGCCTCCTTGCGATTTACTGGTAAGTAACATGGGTGGGACCGGTAACGGTAGCGACTCCCCGCCGTCCAGGTCAGCCTGGCCACCCGGGAAAGTGGGACAGCTCACGTCCCGGGAACGCCGGATGGGGTTGCGGCGGGGGCCCTCGGTCCAGTTACGCTACGACTCGTAGCGAAAGCAGTGACAACCAGGCGCCGCGACCCCGTGGGACGGGGGCGGCGCGGGTGCGGGTGGGGACCCGCGCCGAACGGTTCAGGCTACCGGGGGACGGGCCGTCCGCCTCGGGATTCGGTACCGCGCAGCCCGCGCGGGGCGAGTTTCCGGAGGTTGGTGCCCGCCAGCAGCGCGGACGGGGGAGGATAGTGCCATGCAGCCACGGAATTCGCGTCTCAACAGCTCCGCTCTGCGCGGTGCGGTCGACCTCGCCGCAGTGAAGGCAGCCGGCGAGGCTGCCCAGAAGGCCGAGCAGGCCCGGGCCGAGCGGGCCCGTCAGGCGGCCGCCGCCGAAGCATCCGGCGTTGCGGCCCCCCAGGCCCCGTACGAGCTCGTCATCGACGTCACCGAGGACACCTTCGAGGCCGAGGTCGTCCAGCGCTCCACCGAAGTGCCGGTGGTCATCGACTTCTGGGCCGAGTGGTGCGGGCCCTGCAAGCAGCTCAGCCCGATCCTGGAGCGCCTGGCCGAGGAGTACGCCGGCCGGATCGTGCTCGCCAAGATCGACGTCGAGGCCAACCAGCTGATCGCGCAGCAGTTCGGCATCCAGGGCATCCCGGCCGTGATGGCCGTGGTGGCCGGCCAGCTGGTGCCGCTGTTCCAGGGCGCCGAGAGCGAGGCCAACGTCCGCAAGGTGCTGGACCAGCTGATCCTGGTCGCCGAGCAGCGCTTCGGCGTGGTCGGCGGCGCGGGTGCGCCGGCCGGCGAGCCGGGCGAGGCCGCGCCGTTCGTGCCGGAGGACCCGGCGCTGGAGGCCGCGCACGAGGCCCTGGACCGCGGGGACCTCGGCGGCGCGATCCAGGCGTACCAGAACGTGCTGGCCGATCAGCCGGGCAACGCCGAGGCCAGGCTCGGCCTGGCCCAGGCGCAGCTGCTGCGCCGCGTGGAGGGGCTGGACCTGCAGGCCGTCCGGGCGGCGGCCGCGGCCGCCCCGAAGGATGTCGGGATCCAGCTCCAGGCGGCCGACCTGGACCTGGTCGGCGGTCATGTCGAGGACGCCTTCGGGCGTCTGGTGGACACCGTCGGGCGCACCTTCGGCGAGGACCGGGACACCGTCCGGCTCCGGCTGCTGGAGCTGTTCGAGGTGATCGGCGCCGACGACCCGAGGGTGACGGCGGCGCGCACGGCGCTGGCCCGGGTCCTCTTCTGAGCCCGGTCGGAGCGGTTCTGCCGGTACGTACTGGCACGGCGGGTGACCTGCGGTGTCGCTGGAGATTTGGCGACAATCCGGTCATCGCGTAAGAGGTTTACCAAATCTTGACAACGCCCGTGGGCGGTCACTTCGCGTGATCGCCCACGGGTGTTTCGCTGGTGTTTCCGGCGGATTTCGCCGTCACGATTCCTTCATTTCGTCACTCAGGGTGCTCGACGGTCCATTTTCATGATCGTTGTCATTGGATGTTGGATTACCCGTCAGTAATGAACCCCTTGTGCTTCGCCCGGGATTCAAGCAGCATCGGCGACGCCCGGTCCCAGACTTCACCCCGCCGACAGCCGGTCGGCGGACGCAGCGAGGGATCCCCACCGGGCAAGCCGCCGGCCCCGGCCGTCGGCAGGGAGGGCAGGGGGGTATCCGCGGTCCCACGGCGGTTCCTGTCCTTCGATCCGGCCGCGCGGCCCGCGCGGTCGCTGGTTGTCGCTCGGGGGTGATCGCCGATGTCGTCGGTCCTGCCCGCCGCCCCGCCGGGGTGGTCGGTGAAGGGACGGGAGTGCCGCTGTGTGCCGGCCGCTCCCGCGTCCGACGACGCCCAAGGCGCTCTCCGCTACCGAGGACGTAGCTCTCTCCCATCCCAGGCCCCCACCGGTGCGGGACGCACCGCCGGGCGCCGGAGATGTACGTCCTAGAAGGAGGACTCGCATGTCCCAGACCTACGGCAAGACCCGCTGGAAGCGCTTCGCCCTGGTGATGGTGCCCGGCCTCGCCGCCACCGCCGCGGTCGGCGTCGCGATGGCGAACAACGCGCTGGCGGCTTCGTTCAGCGTCTCCGGCCAGAACTTCAAGGTCTCCACGCAGGAGCTGCACGGTACGAACTTCGCGCAGTTCGGTTCGATCGACGCCGAGTCCAACGGCACGCCGCACCCGGTCGCCGTCTCGGCGTTCGACGAGGCCACGATCAAGGGCCTGTGCCAGTCGGTGGTGACCGACCCGAACATCATCCCCGGCCTGCCGTGGAAGCTGCCGAAGATCACCCTGCGCCTCGAGGCCGGCCAGAGCGACGACGTCGCGAAGCAGGTCTCCGCGAAGAACCTGCTGATCGACCTCGACCAGCTGAGCGCGGACGCCACCTTCACCAACATCAACATCGGCCAGGACGCCTCCACCCTGAAGGGCAGCGCCACCCAGGGCTGGAAGTCCAAGCTCGGCACCGGCCTGCCCTCGGGCGGCACCGGCTTCGCCCAGGCCGCCGACAAGGCCGACCTGTCGAACGTGCAGCAGACCGCCTGGGCCACCTCGGCCGGCACCTTCAAGCTCCAGGGCCTGAAGCTCGCGCTGCACACCGACGGCGGGCACGAGTGCTTCTGAGTCGCTGACCGGCGGCGGGTCGTCCTGATCCGCCGCCGACCACGGCACCCGGGGGGTCGGGGGCGGCGCATGCGCCGCCCCGGGCCCTCCCCCTCCCGTTTTTCGCCTCGTTCACACCATCGAGGAGCTGCACCGTGTCCAGCGCCCTTGCCGAGCTGCGGCCCGCCGAGCACGAGAACACCGTCCACTGGGTGCTTCGGGTGTTCCGTCACTTCCGCCGGTCCCGCCCGTTCTGGGGCGGCCTCATGGCCATGATCGCCGGCGTCCCGATCATGTACTTCCCTTACGCCAAGCTGTCGTTGAACGGCATGACCGTCACCATGGCGACCACGGCCGGTGCCGGGTCATTGATCATCGGGGTCCTGCTGATCGTGCTGGGCCTGACCGCCTGGTTCCAGCCGGCCGTCCGCTTCTTCGCGGGCGTCGCCACCATGCTGCTGACGCTGGTCTCGATCCCGGTCTCCAACCTGTCCGGCTTCGGCATGGCGCTGCTGCCGGGCCTGATCGGCGGCGGGCTGATGCTCGCCTGGGCACCCAACCCGCCCGAGGAGGCCGCCGAGGCCGTCGCCACCGCCGAGTCGACCGCCACCGAGCCGGCCACCGCCACCGGGGCCCCGGGCGAAGCGGCCACGGTCATTGCTCCCGTCGCCCCCGCCGTGGAGGCCGCCACCGCTCCGCTGCCGGCCGTGCCGGGCCAGGGCGGCCCGTCGGCCCCGGCCCAGCGCAGCGCCCCGAAGCACGCCGGCGACCCCGAGGAGGCCCGGTGACCGCGCCACAGGGCCAGCCGGACCAGCAGGGCCAGCCGGACCAGCAGGGCCACCAGGACCGCCCGGCCCTGCCGGAGCAGCGCTCCGGACGGCACGCGGCGCGCCGCGTGCCGGTGCGGGTCCGGCTGAGAGGCCGCGCGCTGGCGATGGCCGCGGTGCCGACCGCACTGCTGATGGCCGCCACCTACACGCCGAACGCGGCGATCGCCGAGACCGCCGCCGGCAAGCCGTGTGCGACGGCGCCGGACGCCGCCCCGCAGCCACCGGTCGTGGCGGAGACGCCGGTGCCCAAGAGCGAGCTGCCCCCGCCGCTGCCCGGTCCGTCCGTGCCGCTCCCGGAGAGCCCGGCGGCCGCGGCGACGAGCACGCCCACGACCGTCCCGACGACCCCGGCCGTCCCCACGACCGCGGCGACCACACCGGCCCAGGCGCCCGCGTCGACGCCGGCCGGTGCCCCCGTGCGGTCTGCGGCCACCGGCACCTCCGGCGGGGTGGTCCAGGCGGGCCTGATCGGCGACATCGTCGGCGGGATCACCAACCTGATCCACCCGAGCGGTTCGCCGAGCCCGTCGGCCTCGGCCGGCACTGCGAGCCAGGCCCCGGCCGCGACGACCGCGCCCGCCGCGGGCAACCGCGCGGTGGCCCCGGCCGCCCCGGTCGCGGGTACCCAGGCGCCGGCCGCGGGCGCCCAGGCACCCGCCGCGCCCGCGCCGTCCACCGCAGCCCCGGCGCCCAAGACCGCCCCGTCGGGTGCGTCGAGCCCGTCGGCCGCCGCCCCGGCGAGCGGCCGGGCGAGCACGGCCGCCAAGCCGTCCGCCGGCGCCAAGGCCTCCGGTGCGGCCACGCCGTCCGGCTCGGCGACGCCGTCCGGCTCCTCCTCGCCGAGTGCCGACCCGAACTGCCTGGTGCCGATGAAGGGCCTCGCGGCCGGGAGCGGGGCGGACAACCCGATCCTGGTGCCGGACCAGAACTGGACCCTGCAGACCAGCCGGCTGACCCTGAACCACGCCGTCCTGATGGGCGTGGTCAAGGTCCAGACGCCGACCACCACCAAGCGCGTGCTGAAGTTCGTGGTCGACAGCGTGGACATCGAGAACCTCGACATGTCGACGCTCGAGGGCAACGGCAAGACCTTCCACGTGAAGGGCGCGCCCGGCTCGGTCTCCACCATGCGCCAGGGGCCGGTCACGATGTACGTCGAGCGGATGTCCGGCCACCTGTCCCAGGTGCTCGGCATCCCGATCCCGATCGACCTGGGCGAGCTCACCCTCACCCCGGACGGGCCGCTGCCGCAGTGGCTGTACGACCTGATCGGCAAGCTGGAGATCCCGCTCTGGATGCAGATGACCGGTGTCACCGCGGTCCAGTCCGGCCAGTTCGGCGGCACGCTGAAGATCCCCGGCATGCAGCTCTACAACGACGACAAGCCGTACGTCGGCAACAAGTAGGCCCGGCGGACATGCCCGTGGGGCGGCACCTCCTCGACGGAGGGACCGCCCCACGGGCGTTTTCCGGGGCCTTACTCGCTCCGGGTGCCCAGGTGGTGCACCTGGACCATGTTGGTGTTGCCGGGGATGCCGGGCGGGGAGCCGGCGGTGACGATGACGGTGTCGCCCTCGTTCAGCTCGCCGATGCGGAGCAGCTCGCCGTCGACCTGGGCCACCATCGCGTCGGTCGAGCCGACCTGCTCGGTGACGTGCGCCTCGACGCCCCAGCTCAGCGAGAGCTGGTTGCGGGTGGCGTTGTCCGGGGTGAACGCGATCACCGGGATCGGCGAGCGGTACCGGGAGAGCCGGCGCGCGGTGTCACCGGACTTGGTGAACGCGACCAGGGCCTTGCCGTTGAGGAAGTCGCCCAGCTCGCACGCGGCGCGGGCGATGGAACCGCCCTGGGTGCGCGGCTTGCGGCCCGGGTTGAGCGGCTGGAGGCCCTGCGAGAGCAGCTCCTCCTCGGCCTTCTCGGCGATCCGGCTCATGGTGCGCACGGTCTCGACCGGGTACTTGCCGACGCTGGACTCGGCGGAGAGCATCACCGCGTCGGTGCCGTCCAGGATGGCGTTGGCGACGTCGGAGACCTCGGCGCGGGTCGGGCGCGAGGCGTGGATCATCGACTCCATCATCTGGGTGGCGACGATGACCGGCTTCGCGTTGCGGCGGGCCAGGGTGATCAGCTGCTTCTGGACCAGCGGCACCCGCTCCAGCGGGTACTCGACGGCCAGGTCGCCGCGGGCCACCATGATGGCGTCGAAGGCGAGGACGATCTCCTCCATGGCCTCGACGGCCTGCGGCTTCTCGATCTTGGCGATGACCGGCACGCGGATGCCGACCTCGTCCATGACCGCGTGGACGTCCTTGATGTCGGCCGCGTTGCGGACGAAGGAGAGGGCGACCATGTCGACGCCCAGCGCCAGCGCGAAGCGCAGGTCGTCCTTGTCCTTCTCGGACAGGGCGGGCACGTTCACGGCCGCGCCGGGCAGGTTGATGCCCTTGTTGTTCGAGAGCACGCCGCCCTCGACGACGACGGTCTTCACGCGGGGGCCGTCGACGCTGACGACCTCCAGGGCGATGACGCCGTCGTTGATCAGGATCGGGTCGCCGGGCTTGACGTCGCCGGGCAGGCCCTTGTAGGTGGTTCCGCAGATGTGCTGGTCACCGGGGACGTCCTCGGTGGTGATGGTGAACTCGTCGCCGTTGTCGACGGTCACCGGGCCGTTGGCGAAGGTCGCCAGACGGATCTTGGGACCCTGGAGGTCGGCCAGGACGCCGATGGCCTTGCCGGTGTCCTCCGAGACCTGGCGGACCTTGCGGTACCGCTCCTCGTGGTCCGCGTGGGTGCCGTGGCTCATGTTCAGTCGGGCGACGTTCATGCCCGCCTCGACGATGGCCTTCAGCTGTTCGTAGGAGTCCGTCGCGGGACCCAGGGTGCAGACAATTTTCGCTCGGCGCATATCGATCAGTCTATCCGTTCGTGTTATAGGTGCATTCGGCACGAAACGTGAGGAATCGCCGACGAAGGATCCCGAGGACCGAGACGACGGGGTGTCAGTACCCGGACTTCACCGGCCGGGCTGCCGGTGCACCAGGGCGAAGGCCTGTCGCGCGATCTCCAGCTCCTCGTCGGTGGGCACCACGGCGACCGCCACCCGGGAGTACGCGGGCGAGATGATCCGCGCCTCGCCGGAGCGCACCGGGTTCAGCTCGGGGTCCACCGCGATGCCCAGCTCCTCCAGTCCGGCGGTGGCCGCCGCCCGCACCGGCGCCGCGTTCTCGCCGACACCCGCCGTGAAGGCGATCGCGTCCACCCGGCCCAGGATCGCGTAGTAGCCGCCGATGTACTTGCGCAGCCGGTGGATGTACGTGTCGAACGCCAGCCGCGCGTCGGCGTCGCCCTCCTCCGCGCGGCGCATGATCTCGCGCATGTCGTTGTCGCCGCACAGGCCCAGCAGGCCGCTGCGGCGGTTGAGCAGGCTGTCGATCTCGTCGATCGAGAGGCCGCCGACCCGGTGCAGGTGGAACACCACGCCCGCGTCGATGTCACCCGAACGAGTGCCCATGACGAGGCCTTCCAGCGGAGTGAGGCCCATCGAGGTCTCCACGCACCGGCCGCCGGCGACCGCCGAGGCGGAGGCGCCGTTGCCCAGGTGCAGCACGATCACGTTGACCTCGGCCGGGTCCTTGCCGAGCAGCCGGGCGGTGGCCCGCGAGACGTACTGGTGCGAGGTGCCGTGGAAGCCGTAGCGGCGCACCCGGTGCTCGTCCGCGACGGCCCTGTCCATGGCGTACCGGGCCGCGTACTCCGGCATGGAGGCGTGGAAGGCGGTGTCGAAGACGGCCACCTGCGGCAGGTCCGGGCGCAGCGCGCGGGCCACCTCGATGCCGGTGATGTTCGCCGGGTTGTGCAGCGGGGCGACCGGGATCAGCCGGCGGATCTCCCGGAGCACCTCGTCGGTGATCACGGTCGGTTCGGTGAACCGCAGGCCGCCGTGGACCACCCGGTGGCCGATCGCCGCCAGCTCGGGGGAGTCCAGCCCGACGCCGTCGGCGGCCAGCTCCTCGGCGACGGCCTTCAGGGCGGCGGAGTGGTCGGGGAAGACCTGGGCGGACTCCCGCCTCTCGCCGGCGCGCGGGGTGTGCAGCAGCCGGCCGCCCGCCTCGCCGATCCGCTCGACCAGGCCGGAGGCGAGCCGGGCGCCGTCCAGCATGTCGATCAGCTGGTACTTCACCGACGACGAGCCGGCGTTCAGGACGAGAACACGCGTGCCTTCACTCACCGTTGGACTCCTTGCGCTCCTGCGACTGGATGGCGGTGATCGCGACCGTGTTGACGATGTCCTCGACCAGCGCGCCGCGCGACAGGTCGTTGACGGGCTTGCGCAGGCCCTGGAGGACCGGGCCGACCGCCACCGCGCCGGCCGAGCGCTGGACCGCCTTGTACGTGTTGTTGCCGGTGTTGAGGTCCGGGAAGATCAGCACGGTGGCCCGGCCGGCCACCGGCGAGCCGGGCAGCTTGGTGGCCGCCACGTGCGTGTCCACCGCCGCGTCGTACTGGATCGGGCCCTCGACCAGGATGTCCGGCCGCAGCCGGCGGACGATCTCGGTGGCCTTGCGGACCTTGTCGACGTCCGCGCCGGAGCCCGAGGTGCCGGTCGAGTAGGAGAGCATCGCGACCCGCGGCTCGACGCCGAACTGGGCGGCGGTGGCGGCGGACTGGATGGCGATGTCGGCCAGCTGCTGGGCGTCCGGGTCGGGGTTGACCGCGCAGTCGCCGTAGACCAGCACCCGGTCGGCCAGGCACATGAAGAAGACGCTCGACACGATGGCCGCGCCCGGCGAGGTCTTGATCACCTCGAAGGCGGGCCGGATGGTCGCGGCGGTGGAGTGCACCGCGCCGGAGACCATGCCGTCGGCGATGCCCTCCTGGACCATCAGGGTGCCGAAGTAGCTGACGTCGGTCACCACGTCCAGCGCCAGCTCGACGGTCATGCCCTTGTGCGCGCGCAGCCGGGCGTACAGCTCGGCGAACTGGCGGCGCAGCGGGCTGGTGGCCGGGTCGACGATCCGGACCTGGGCGCGGTCGGCGGCCGGGTCTCCCCCGGCCCGGCGGCCGGGAGGTGCCCCCTCCGCGGGGAGGCCGATGCCGAGCGCGGCGGCCTTGCGGCGGACGGCGTCCACCTCGCCGAGCAGGGTGAGGTCGCAGATGTTGCGGCGGAGCAGGATCTCTGCGGCCCGCAGCACCCGCTCCTCGGTGCCCTCGGGCAGGACGACGTGCCGACGTGCCGATCGGGCCCGCTCCAGCAGCTCGTGCTCGAACATCATCGGGGTCACCCGCTCGGACCGGCCGACCTCGATCCGGGTGGTCAACTCGGCGGTGTCCACGTGCAGTTCGAAGAGGCCGAGGGCGATCTCGGCCTTTCTCGGGCTGGCCGCGGAGAGCTTTCCCTCCAGGTGGGTGAGGGCGGCGGCGGTGATCCAGCTGCCCTCGGGGACGACCGCGACGGGGGTACCGGGGGCGAGCCGGGCGGCCAGCGCCATCACGTTCGGGCCGGGGTGCTGGCCGAGCGTCAGCAGCACGCCGGCGATCGGCGGGGCGCCGGCGGCGTGCGCGGCCAGCGAGCCGATCACCAGGTCGGCGCGGTCCCCGGGGGTGACGACCAGGGCGCCTTCGGTCAGCGCGTCCAGGAAGGTCGGCAGCATGGCGCCGCCGAAGACGAAGCCGCGGACGTCCCGGGCCAGGCCGGCCGCGTCGCCGATGAGCACCTCCGCGCCGGTGGCCTCGACCAGCTGCGCGACGGTCGGCGCGGCCAGCGCCGGCTCCTCGGGGATCACGTACGCGGGGATCGGCAGCTTCTCGGTGAGCGTGCGCTGGATCGGCTGCTTGGCGCCGGGGGCGACCCGGTTGGCGATCATCGCCAGGGTCTCGCAGCCGAGGTCGGTGTACGCGCGGTGGGCGTTGCGGACCTCGGCGATCACGGCCTTGGCGTCCTCGGCGTGCCCGCCGACCACCGGGATGACGGCGGCGCCGAACTCGTTGGCGAGCCGGGCGTTGAAGGCCAGCTCGTCCGGGATGTTGGTGTCCGCGAAGTCCGTGCCCAGCACCAGCACGGCCTGGCAGCGCCGCTCCAGTGCGCGGAACCGGTCGACCAGGGTGGAGACCAGCTCGTCCTGCCCGTGGGCGGCCTGGAGCGCGGCCGCCTCCTCGTAGGTGAGCCCGTACAGCCCGGCCGGCGGCAGGTCCAGCCGGTAGCGGGTGCGGAGCAGCTCGACCACGTGGTCCGAGCCCGCTTCGCCGGGCGCGTGCGCGTGCACCAGCGGGCGGAACACCCCGACCCGGTCCACCTGGCGGGTGAGCAGTTCCATGACCCCGAGTTCGACCGCCTGCCGGCCGTCCCCCCGGTTGATCCCGGTCACGTACACGCTGCGCGCCACGGCGGCTGTCTCCGTCCCGTTGTCTCAGACAGTGGTCATGTCGACCATACCTTCGCATCGCGAACGCCCGTTCGCGAGCAGAGCCGACCGCCGGGGGCAAGGGACGAAGGTCACCGTGGGGCGGGGCCGGAGGCCGGGATCAGGTGTTGTCCGGGCCGTCGAACTCCACCGTGACGGCCTCCGGGCGCTCGGTGATGTAGAGCTCGGTCACGCGTTTGTCCAGAAGCCAGCCGTGCGGGTGGCACAGGCTGTTCCTCGGGCCCGCCGTCCAGCCGTCGGCGGCGAGCCCGGCGCGCAGCCGGCGGGCGATCTCGGCGGCCGGTAGGCCTTCGGTGCTGCCGATGGAGAGGTCCCGGATGCAGGCGTGCAGGCTGCAGCTGCGGTCGGGGCCGGAGTCGCTCTCGATGGTCAGACCGGGAGGTAGTCGGAGTTCGGCCAGGCTCGGGGAGAACGGCTCGAACTGTGCCGCCGAGTAGAGGAAGGCGATGACGGCCCCGATCAGCGCCTGGGCGGTGAGCGCGATGGACGCGGCAGCCTCGCGGTGGTGGGCATGGTCCTTCGGCCGCGGCCCGCGCAGCAGCCGTTCGGCCAGCGCGCCCACCGCGATCACCAGGGCCGCCGCGTACGGGTACCCGGCCTCCGCCTCGGCTGTGGCGCGGCTGAAGAACCACTCGTACTCCAGGCCGACGAGCACGGTCGCAAGCCCTGCCAGGACGGTGAGGACCGCCACCCCGACCACCCGGGTACGCGTCAGCACCGCCCAGCAGACGAGCGGCAGCAGGACGTAGACCCACCCCAGAACCGTGAACACGCGCAAGGCCCCCCGCCTGCTGATGATCAGTCTCGGGCGGGGAGCCTAGGGGCGGCCGTGGCCGGACGCAATGGTCCGGCCACGACCGGTGTGCCGCGGCGCCGGTCGGGCCGGTCAGGCCGGGCGGAGCCAGAGGGTGGCGAGCGGGGGGAGGATCAGTTCGGCGCTGCGGGGCTGGCCGTTCCACTCGACGGGCTCGGCCTTCACCGGGCGGGAGTTGCCGATGCCGGCGCCGCCGTAGGTCTCGGCGTCGGTGTTGAGCACCTCCTCCCAGAGCTGTTCGCGGCCGTCGAGGGCGGGCAGGCCGACCCGGTGGCCGTGGCGGACGACGGGGGAGAAGTTGCAGACCGCGACCAGCGGGGTGCCGTCGGCGGCGTAGCGGACGAACGAGAGCAGGTTGTCCTCGGCGGCGCCGCCGTCGAGCCAGCGGAAGCCGTCGGGGGTGGTGTCCAGCTCCCAGAGCGCGGGCGCGTCGAGGTACTGCCGGTTGAGGTCGCGGACGAGGCGGCGGACGCCGAGGTGGTCGCCGGCGGCCGGCCACTCCTTGTCGAGGACCCACCACTGCGGGCCGTGCTCGTGGTCCCACTCGGCGCCCTCGGCGAACTCCTGCCCCATGAAGAGGAGTTGCTTGCCGGGGTGGGCCCACATGAAGCCGAGGTAGGCGCGGTGGTTGGCGCGCTGCTGCCACCAGTCGCCGGGCATCTTGGCGACCAGCGCCTGCTTGCCGTGCACCACCTCGTCGTGCGAGATCGGCAGGACGTAGTTCTCCGAGTAGGCGTACACCATCGAGAAGGTGATCTCGTTGTGGTGGTACTTGCGGTGCACCGGCTCCTTGGACATGTAGACCAGCGAGTCGTGCATCCAGCCCATGTTCCACTTCAGCCCGAAGCCGAGGCCACCGCTGTCGGTGGGCCGGGTGACGCCGTCCCACGCGGTGGACTCCTCGGCGATGGTGACGACGCCGGGGCAGCGGCGGTAGACGGTGGCGTTCATCTCCTGGAGGAACGCGGCGGCGTCCAGGTTCTCCCGGCCGCCGTACTGGTTGGGCGTCCACTCGCCGCCCTCGCGGGAGTAGTCGAGGTAGAGCATCGAGGCGACGGCGTCCACCCGCAGGCCGTCGATGTGGAACTCCTCGCACCAGTACACGGCGTTGGCGACCAGGAAGTTGCGCACCTCCGTGCGGCCGTAGTCGAACTCCAGGGTGCCCCAGTCGGGGTGTTCGGCGCGCAGCGGGTCGGCGGGCTCGTACAGCGGCTCGCCGTCGAAGCGGGCGAGGGCGAAGTCGTCCTTGGGGAAGTGCGCGGGCACCCAGTCGACGATGACGCCGATGCCGTGCCGGTGCAGGGTGTCCACCAGGTACCGGAAGTCGTCGGGGCCGCCGAGCCGGGCGGTGGGGGCGTAGTAGCCGGAGACCTGGTAGCCCCAGGAGCCACCGAACGGGTGCTCCATGACCGGCATGAGCTCCACGTGGGTGAAGTTCAACTCCTTGAGGTAGCCGGGGAGTTCCTCGGCGATCGCACGGTAGGAGGTGAGGTCGGGCCGCCAGGACGGCAGGTGCAGCTCGTACACCGACATCGGCGCCCGGTGGTGTGCGGCGCGGGCCCGGCGGGCCATCCAGTCGCCGTCCTCCCAGCAGTACGAGGAGGAGGTGACCACCGAGGCGGTGCCGGGCGGGCACTGGGCGGCCCGGGCGAGCGGGTCGGCCTTGTCGAGCACCCAGCCCTGCCGGGTGTGGATCTCGTACTTGTACTGGGTGCCCTCGGCCAGGCCCGGCACGAACAGCTCCCAGATGCCGGAGGAGCCGAGCGAGCGCATCGGGTGCCCGGTGCCGTCCCAGTGGTTGAAGTCCCCGATCAGCCGGACGCCGGCCGCGTTCGGCGCCCAGACCGCGAAGGCGGTGCCGTGCACGCCTTCGACGATGCGCACGTGCGAGCCGAGCGCCCGCCAGAGCTGCTCGTGCCGGCCCTCGGAGATCAGGTGGAGGTCCAGCTCGCCGAGGGTGGGCGGGATGCGGTAGCCGTCGTACTGGGCGATCGGCTCGCCGCCGGCGTACGTCACCAGGAGCCGGTAGTCGGCCGGGCCGCACTGGTAGAGCTCGGCGCCGGCCAGCAGGCCGGTGAAGAGGCCGCCCTGCTGGTGGGTGAGTTCGGCCGGGCCGTGCGCGGTCTCCACGACGACGCGCTCGGCGAACGGGCGCAGCACCCGGATCGCGGTGCCGCCGTGCACCGGGTGGGCCCCGAGGAGGGCGTGCGGGTCGTGGTGCTGCCCGCCGACCAGCCGGTCCACCTCGGAGGGCGGCAGCGGCGCCTCGGGCAGCCGCAGGACGCCGCCGGGCACGCTGCTCGGCGCACCGCCGGGCGCATCGTCCGGCGAGGGGGTAGGGGCGGGGTGCGCCGCCGCGCGCGGCTCGGCCCGTCGGGGCGCCGCGGGCTCGCGCTGGGGGGAGTCCGCGTCCGCCAGGAAGGTGGCGGGCACGTTGCGGGTGGTGCGGCCGGGCGGGTCGAGCGGCGTCACGGCTGGTCCTCCTGCGGAATCGGGGTGGCCGCGGGAACGTCGGCGGCGGGGTGGGTCCGCTCCGGGTGCGGGAGCGGGGCAGGGCGGGAGCGGGGCGGGAACGGGGCAGGGCGGAGCGGGTCGGCGGCGGGTCGGCGGGGAGCAGGTGGGCAACGGAGCAGGTGGGCAACGGCGGATCGGCGGGGAGGGAGCGGGTCGGCGGCGGGGCGGGAGGTCAGACGGTGAGGGCGAGCCGGTTGATCGCGGCGAGCGGGATCGGCAGCCAGCCGGGCCGGTGCCGGGCCTCGTACACCACCTCGTAGACCGCCTTGTCGATCTCCAGCGCGCGCATCAGCTCCGGCGAGGCGGCCGGGTCGGTGCCCCCTCCGGCGGTGTAGCCGGCGCAGAACGCGGTGCGGTTGCGCTGCGCCCAGGCGGCGGCCAGGTGGGCCAGCTCCGGGTCGTGCGGGCCGCCGGCCAGCAGGTGGGCGGCGGCGTAGTCGAAGGACCGGAGCATCGCGGCGACGTCCCGCAGCGCGGTCTGCGGCTCGCGCCGCTCGGCGACGGACTTGGCGGGCTCGCCCTCGAAGTCCAGCAGCACCCAGCCGTGCGGGGTGCGCATGGCCTGGCCGAGGTGCAGGTCGCCGTGGATCCGCTGGACCGGCATGCCGTCCGGGTGGGCGTCGGCGAGCTGCTGGAAGGCGGTGCGCAGCGCGGCGCGGTAGCGCATCAGCCCGGGGACGACGGCCACCGCGCTGTCGAGCCGCTCGGCCATTGCGGTGGCCAGCTGCCGGGTCTGGGTGCGGTCCAGCCGGGCGACCGGCATCGAGCGGGCCAGCACCCGGTGCACCTCGGCGGTGGCCCGGCCGAGCCGGTGCGCCTCGATGGCGAAGTTGCCGGGCGACGGGTCGCCCTTGAGCCGGCCGACCTGGTCGAGTGCCAGCTCCCAGCCGTCCTCGGCCTCCGGCAGGTAGCGCTGGAGCAGTCCGAGGGTGGCCGGTTCGGCGCGTTCCAGCCGGCTCTCGAACCAGGCGGCGACGCGGGGGATCCGGGTGGAGCCGGCCCGGGAGAGGGCCAGCGAGAGCTCCAGGTCGGGGTTGGTGCCGGGGTGGATGCGGCGGAACAGCTTGAGAATGTACGAGGTGCCGTAGATGACCGAGCTGTTGGACTGCTCAGCGGTGGAGGCGCGCCCGGGCAGGCTGGCGGGCAGTCCGGAGCCGGGGGTGCGGCGGAACGACAGCGAGCCGAACCGGTCGCCGGTGGCCAGGTGTTCGAGCAGCCGCCCGGTCAGCTCGGGGTCGTGCACCGCGTCGTAGAGCGCCGCGCCGTCGTAGGGGCCCTGGGTGAGCCGGCCGAGCACCGCGGTGGGCTCGATGCCGGCGGGGCCCTGGGAGCGGATGCCGAGCAGCAGCTGGTAGATGTCCCCCTGCGGCGCGCCGGCGGTGGTGGCGTGCTCGACCCGCAGCAGCAGGTGGAGCAGGGCCGGGTCGCCGACCTGGAGCGGGGTGCCGACCACCGGGGTGAGGCCGGTGATGGGCCGTCCCTTTCCGGCGTACCAGCGCTGGGTGGGGAGCCACTCGGCGATCAGCGGCAGGGCTGCCTGGACGAGCTCGCTGACCCCCAGAGCGGTTCTCCGGGCCCCGGTACCGCGGGTGCCCACCGGCGCGGGGCCGGCGGGGGTGTCGCGGTGCACATGGGCTTGAGAACGGGAGGTTTCGGACATGACTCCCTTTCCCCGGAAGCGGGCGGACTGCCCGACGGGTCTGGCCGGGTCCGTCAGTCTTCCGGATTTCGGCGGCGCGGCGGCGACGGCACGCGAGCGGTGCTCAGGTGTCACGCCTTCGTGTGGGTGGCCGTTGGGCTGTTCTCCGTACGCGGTGGTGCAGAGACCTCCGGGGGCGCGGGGGGTTCAACTCGCGCCCCCGGAGGGTTTGGTGGTGCGGGTGGCGCCGGTGTGCCGGGGTGCCGGAGTGCGAGGTCCGGCGGATCGTTACTTCGATCGCCTGGTCCCGCTCAGTCGCGGGGGCTGGCGGAGCTGGAACCAGTAGAAGCCGTGGCCGGCGAGGGTGAGCAGGTACGGCCACTCGCCGATCGAGGGGAAGCGCACCCCGCCGATCAGCTCGACCGGGTACCGTCCGCCGTACTGCCGCAGGTCCAGCTCGGTCGGCTGCGCGAACCGCGAGAAGTTGTTCACGCACATGACCAGGTCCCCCTCGTGCTCGCGCACGAAGGCCAGCACCGCGGGGTTGCTGGAGGGCAGTTCGGTGTACGTGCCCAGGCCGAAGGCCGGGTTGAGCTTGCGGATCTCGATCATGCGACGCGTCCAGTGCAGCAGTGAACTCGAACTGCTCTGCTGCGCTTCGACGTTGGTCACCTGATAGCCGTACACCGGATCCATGATGGGCGGCAGACTGAGCCTGCCCGGGTCGGCGGAGGAGAAACCCGCGTTGCGGTCCGGGGTCCACTGCATCGGCGTGCGCACGCCGTCCCGGTCGCCCAGCCAGATGTTGTCGCCCATGCCGATCTCGTCCCCGTAGTAGAGCACCGGCGAGCCGGGGAGGGAGAGCAGCAGCGCGGTGAACAGCTCGATCTGGTTGCGGTCGTTCTCCAGCAGCGGGGCCAGCCGGCGGCGGATGCCCACGTTGGCGCGCATCCGGGGGTCCTTGGCGTACTCCGCGTACATGTAGTCGCGCTCCTCGTCGGTGACCATCTCCAGGGTCAGCTCGTCGTGGTTGCGCAGGAAGATGCCCCACTGGCAGCCGTGCGGGATGCGCGGCGTCTTGGCGAGGATCTCCGACACCGGGTAGCGGGACTCCCGGCGCACGGCCATGAAGATCCGCGGCATCACCGGGAAGTGGAACGCCATGTGGCACTCGTCGCCGCCGGAGGAGAAGTCGCCGAAGTAGTCGACGACGTCCTCCGGCCACTGGTTGGCCTCGGCGAGCAGCACGGTGTCGGGGTAGTCGGCGTCGATCTCCTTGCGGACCCGCTGGAGGAACTCGTGCGTCTCCGGCAGGTTCTCGCAGTTGGTGCCCTCGCGGGCGAAGAGGTACGGCACGGCGTCCAGTCGGAAGCCGTCGATGCCGAGGTCGAGCCAGAACCGGAGCCCGGCGATCATCTCGTCCTGGACCCGGGGGTTGTCGTAGTTGAGGTCCGGCTGGTGGGAGAAGAAGCGGTGCCAGTAGTACTGCTTGCGCACCGGGTCGTACGTCCAGTTGGAGGTCTCGGTGTCGACGAAGATGATCCGGGCGTCGGGGTACTGCTTGTCGTCGTCGGCCCACATGTAGAAGTCGCCGTACGGGCCGTCCGGGTCCTCCCGGGAGGCCTGGAACCACGGGTGCTGGTCGCTGGTGTGGTTCATGACGAAGTCGATGATCACGCGCATGCCGCGGGCGTGCGCGGCGTCCACGAACTCCATGAAGTCGGCGAGGTCGCCGAACTCCGGAAGCACCGACTTGTAGTCGGCCACGTCGTACCCGCCGTCGCGCAGGGGGGAGGCGAAGAACGGCGGCAGCCAGAGGCAGTCGACCCCGAGCCACTGGAGGTAGTCGAGCTTGGACGTGAGCCCCCTGAGGTCCCCGATCCCGTCGCCGTTGCTGTCCTGGAAGGACCGCACCAGCACCTCGTAGAAGACCGCACGCTTGAACCACTCGGGGTCAAGGTTCTTCTTCGAGGTCTCGGGGAAGGTGTCGGGGACGGGCTCGTTCACTGTCACGCTGGGTTCCTCCGAACCGTGAGGAGGTGAGCCGGCTCGGCTGAGGGATCGAGCCGGACGTAGTTGTGCCGGCCCCAGGTGTAGGCGGCGCCGGTGAGTTCGTCGTGCACCGCGAAGGGCCCGTCGCCGTCGAGGGTGACGGTGGCCTCCTGGGCGTGGTGCGGGTCCAGGTTGACCACCGTGACGACGTGGTCGGTGAGGCCGTCGGCCGTGGTGGCGGTCTTGGAGAAGGCGAGCACCTGGTCGTTGTCGGTGGGGTGGAAGCGCAGGCCGCGCAGCTGCTGGAGGGCGGGGTGCCGGCGGCGGAGCCGGTTCAGCACGGTGAGCAGCGGGGCCAGGGAGTCGGTGCGGCTCCAGTCGCGCGGGCGCAGCTCGTACTTCTCCGAGTGCAGGTACTCCTCGGAGCCCGGGTGGGCCGGCTCGTTCTCGAACA
Organism: Kitasatospora sp. NPDC032757; assembly: GCF_055579305.1. Taxonomy (NCBI): domain Bacteria; kingdom Bacillati; phylum Actinomycetota; class Actinomycetes; order Kitasatosporales; family Streptomycetaceae; genus Kitasatospora; species Kitasatospora sp. NPDC032757. The sequence continues at coordinate 407,771 of NZ_JBVINN010000004.1, forward strand.
GCTCGTAGCCGGCGTAGACGCCGTAGCTGGGGGAGAGGGTGGCGGCCAGGACGGCGCGGATCGCGAACGCGGCCCGGCCGCCGGTCTGCAGGTAGGCGTGCAGGATGTCCGGTGTGTTGGCGAAGAAGTTGGGCCGCATGTAGGCAGCGGTGTCACCACTGAGTTCGGTGAGGTAGTCGGTGAGTTCCTGCTTGGTGGTGCGCCAGGTGAAGTACGTGTACGACTGGTGGAAACCGATCTTCCCCAGGGTCTGCATCATCGCGGGGCGGGTGAACGCCTCTGCCAGGAACACGACATCGGGGTCGGTGCGGGCGATGTCGGCCAGCACCTTCTCCCAGAACAGCACCGGCTTGGTGTGCGGGTTGTCGACCCGGAAGATCCGCACCCCGTGGGACATCCAGAACCGGAGGACGCGGATGGTTTCCTTGACGATTCCGTCCATGTCCTGGTCGAAGTTGATCGGATAGATGTCCTGGTACTTCTTCGGCGGGTTCTCGGCGTAGGCGATGGAGCCGTCGGCGCGGTGGCTGAACCATTCCGGGTGCTTGTTCACCCACGGGTGGTCCGGTGAACACTGCAGCGCGAAGTCCAGCGCCACCTCCAGGTGCAGCGCCTCGGCCTCGGCGACGAAGTGGTCGAAGTCCTCGATGGTGCCGAGGTCCGGGTGGACGGCGTCGTGCCCGCCCTCCGGCGAGCCGATCGCCCACGGCGAGCCGACGTCGTGCGGGCCGGCCGTCAGGGTGTTGTCCGGGCCCTTGCGGTAGGCCCGGCCGATCGGGTGGACCGGCGGCAGGTAGACCACGTCGAAGCCCATCGCGGCGACGGCCGGCAGCCGCTCGGCGGCGGTGCGCAGGGTGCCCGAGCGCGGCGGCTCCACGCCGGACGGGTCCACCACCGCGCCCTCCGAGCGGGGGAAGAACTCGTACCAGGAGCCGTACAGGGCCCGCTCGCGGTCCACCTGGAGCGGCAGCGGGCGGGAGGCGCTCACCAGTTCGCGCAGCGGGTAGCGGCGCAGCAGGTCCAGCACCTCGGGGGCGAGTGCGGCGGCCAGCCGGGAGAGCGGCGGCAGGCCGGTGTCGCGCAACGCGTCCACCGCGGTCAGGATGTGCGCCCGGCCCTCCTTCTTCGGCACGCCGCCGGCGGCCCGCTCCAGCAGCAGCGCGCCCTCCTCCAGCACCAGCGCGGTGTCGATCCCGGCGGGCAGCTTCACCGAGGCGGTCTTCCGCCAGGTGGCCAGCGGGTCGCTCCACGCCTCCACCAGGTAGGACCAGCGGCCGGGCGCGGTCGGGGTGACGTACGCGCCCCAGCGGTCGGTGCCCTCGGCGAGTTCGCGCATCGGTGTCCACGGGCCGCTGCGGCCGCGCGGGTCGCGCAGGACCACGTTGGCGTTCACCGCGTCGTGGCCCTCGCGGAACACCGTGGCGGTGACCAGGAAGGTCTCGCCGGTCACGGCCTTGGCCGGGCGGCGGCCGGCGTCTACGAGGGGGCGGACGTCCAGGACGGGGATGCGGCCGATCACGGTGTCGCTCTCTGTCGTCTTGCGGGCGGAGGGCTTGCGGGCAGTCGCGGTCCGAGCGGTCGCGTTCCGGGCGGCCGCCGGTCGGGCGGGCGCCTTGCGGGGTGCGGTGGCGGCCTCGGCGGGGCCGGCCCCGGCGCCGGCCTTCGTGGTGGCGGTGGCCTCGCCGGCGGCGTCCCCGGTGCCGGCCTTCGCGGTGGCGGCCGTGGTCGCGGTGGCGCTGCGCCGGGTGGTGGTGCGCTTGCGCGGTGCCGCGGGCCGGCTCTCCTCGGCCCCGGGTTGTCGGGCCGGTTCGGTCGGCTGCTCCGTACGGATAGCCCGGGTACCCCGGGGCGCCGGCATCGGCGCGTCTGTCCGGGTGTCAGAATCCATCCGTCCGGCGGATTCCGCGACCGCTGCGTCGAGGGTGTCGGCCACCGGTGTGGACTGGTCCCGCGTGTCGCCGTGCATGCCAAGCTCCTGCCCGAGATCGGCGGCAGCTCCCGCGGGCCGCACGGGCCGGGGGGAGTACCGGGAGGACTGCTGGGTGGGGAGGCCGTGCGACCGGAAGCCTGCCCGCGCCGCCGTCCCCGGCAACCTGCCCCGCGCCCGCCAAGCCCGAGACGGGGAGCCCGAGAGCCCGCGCGCGTCCCGGCGCACGCCTCTCGGGGCACACCCCTGGGCGACCCAACCCACCCGTGAACGAGCAGGCCGAGTTCGAAGACACGCATCGGTGCGCCGTGAGCGCCGAATGGGCTAAGGAGGTTGAGGAACGATCAACGCGAAAAGGATTCGGACATGCTGCTTCAAGGGGGGCGCCGCCCGTCGCCGCACTCCCCACAGCATCAACGACCTTGGTTCATAGTCGCACCGGGGACAAGACTTTCGCAGCGGTACGACAGCAGTTTCGAGTCTTTGTGGGGGCGGAGCCACGGCTGGAAATGGAGCTGTTCCGCGATGTTCACGTATTGGTAGCGCGTTCCCCCGGAAAGTGCGCCTCGCGCGCCCCCCGTGCAGCCCAATGCGCCGAATGCGATCTCACCAATAGGCCGAACGGAGGCCCAATAGCCCACTTGACGCACCATCATGACAGCGGCCGGGGCTACGCTTCACGCCGTGAAGGCAATCCGCAGATTCACCGTCCGCACCGTCCTGCCCGAACAACTCCAGCCGTTGCACGAGCTGGCCCTCAACCTGCGCTGGTCCTGGCACCCCGAGACCAGGGACCTCTTCCGGTCCGTGGACCCGGAGGTCTGGGCCGCGACCGGTGAGGACCCGGTGCGCCTGCTGGGGGAGGTCCCGGCCGCCCGGCTCGCCGCGCTCGCCACCGACCGGCGGTTCCTGCGCATGCTCGGCGACCTCGCCGACGACCTGCGGGAGTACCTGTCCGGTCCGCGCTGGTACCAGGCGGACCGGCACGGCCTCGACCAGGAGGCCGCCGGTGCCCCGCAGCCGACCGCCATCGCCTACTTCTCGCCCGAGTACGGCATCGCCGCGGCGCTGCCCCAGTACTCCGGCGGGCTCGGCATCCTGGCCGGCGACCACCTGAAGGCCGCCAGCGACCTCGGGGTGCCGCTCATCGGCGTCGGGCTGTTCTACCGGCACGGCTACTTCCGGCAGTCCCTCAACCGGGACGGCTGGCAGCAGGAGCGCTACCCGCTCCTCGACCCGGACGAACTGGCCGTCACCCTGCTCCGGGAGGGTGACGGCACGCCCTGCCGGGTCGACCTCGCGCTGCCCGGCGGCCGGACCCTGGCCGCACACGTCTGGAAGGCCCAGGTCGGGCGCGTCCCCCTGCTGCTGCTCGACTCCGACATCGAGGCCAACTCACCCGCCGAGCGCGACGTCACCGACCGGCTCTACGGCGGCGGCAGCGAGCACCGGCTGCTCCAGGAGATGCTGCTCGGCATCGGCGGCGTCCGCGCGGTGCGCGCCTACTGCCGGCTCACCGGGCACCCCGCCCCCGAGGTCTTCCACACCAACGAGGGCCACGCCGGCTTCCTCGGCGTCGAGCGGATCCGCGAGCTGATCGCCGACGGCGCGGCCGGCCCCGGCCTCGACTTCGCCGCCGCCCTGGAGGCCGTCCGGGCCGGCACCCTGTTCACCACCCACACCCCCGTCCCGGCCGGCATCGACCGCTTCGACCGGGACTTGGTCGCCCGGCACTTCGGCGGGGACGCCGCGCTGCCCGGCGTCCCCGCCGAGCAGGTGCTCGCGCTCGGCGCCGAGACCTGGCGCGGCGGGGACCCGAAGCTGTTCAACATGGCCGCCATGGGCCTGCGGCTCGCCCAGCGCGCCAACGGCGTCTCCACCCTCCACGGCGAGGTCAGCCGGTCGATGTTCAACGGCCTCTGGCCGGGCTTCGACTCCGCCGACGTGCCGATCACCTCCGTCACCAACGGCGTCCACGCCGCCACCTGGATCGACCCGGCGGTCGTCCGGCTCGGCGCCGCGGAGATCGGCGCCGACCGCGCCGAGTCCGCCATGACCACCGGCGACGCCAAGCGGTGGACGGGGCTGGAGCGGATCGGCAACACCGAGATCTGGGAGCTGCGCCGCACCCTGCGGGCCCAGCTGGTGGACGAGGCCCGCCGCCGGCTGCGCGCGTCCTGGCACCAGCGCGGCGCCGGCGAGGCCGAGCTCGCCTGGGTCTCCTCGGTGCTCGACCAGGACGTGCTGACCATCGGCTTCGCCCGCCGGGTGCCCTCCTACAAGCGGCTCACCCTGATGCTGCGCGACCAGGAGCGGCTCCGCTCCCTGCTGCTGCACCCCACCCGGCCGGTTCAGATCGTGGTCGCCGGCAAGGCCCACCCGGCCGACGACGGCGGCAAGCGGCTGATCCAGCAGATGGTCGCCTTCGCCGACGACCCGGCCGTCCGGCACCGGATCGTCTTCCTGCCGGACTACGACATGGCGATGGCCCGGCACCTCTACCCGGGCTGCGACGTCTGGCTGAACAACCCGCTGCGCCCGCTGGAGGCCTGTGGCACCTCGGGGATGAAGGCCGCGCTCAACGGCTGCCTCAACCTGTCCGTCCTGGACGGCTGGTGGGACGAGTGGTACGACGGCCAGAACGGCTGGGCGATCCCCACCGCCGACGAGACCGGCGGCGTCCTCGACCCGGAGAGCAGTGAGGCCGAGCGGCGGGACGACATCGAGTCCGCCGCGCTGTACGACCTGATCGAGCACCAGGTGGCCGCCCGGTTCTACGACCGGGGCGCGGACGGGCTGCCGCACCGCTGGATCGCCATGGTCCGGCACACCCTGGTCACCCTCGGGCCCAAGGTGCTGGCCGGGCGGATGGTCCGCGAGTACGTCGAGCGGCTGTACACGCCGGCCGCGCAGGCCCAGCGGGAGCTGGCGGCGGTGGTGCCGGGTCCGTCCCCGGCCGAGGGGGGCGTCGGCGTCGGGTCCGAGCGCCCGGAGGCGAGTGGGCCGGTGACGGGTCCCTACGCCGGGGCGCGGGAGCTCGCCGTCTGGAAGGCCCGGGTGCGGGAGGCCTGGCCGGCCGTGCGGGTCGAGCACGTCGAGGCGGACTGCCCGGACGAGGCGCAGGAGCTGGGCAGCTCGCTGGCGCTGCGGGTGCAGGTCGCGCTCGGCACGCTGGAGCCCGGCGATGTCGAGGTGCAGGCGGTCTCCGGGCGGGTGAACGAGTCGGACGGCATCTCGGAGGCCTGCCTGCTCGCCCTGAAGCCGGTCGGCGGGCCGGACCTCGACGGGCACACCCGCTACGAGGGCTCGCTGGAGCTCTGCCGGACGGGCCCGTTCGGGTACACCGTCCGGGTGCTGCCGGCCCATCCGCGGCTGGCCTCACCGGCCGAGCTGGGCCTGGTCGCCCTGCCGGCGGAGTCGGCGGGGATGGACGCGGGGCTGCTGCGCTGAGCGCCCGCCGAGGTGGGGAGGGCCGTCGGTCGGCCCTCCCCACCCGCGTGCTCAGCGGACGGCGGCGACCAGGGCGTCGGTGACGGAGCGCCAGGCCACTCCGGCCTCGCGGAACCCGGCCTCGACCAGCCGGGCGGTGTGCCAGCCGGCCGGGTGCGACGCACCGTCGGCGTGCGAGCCGTAGATCGCCTTGCGGGCGGCGACGTGCTCGGCGAGGAGCGGGTCGGCCTCGGCCGCGGCCCACCACTCGGCCCAGTCGAGGACGCCCTCGGCCTTCTCGCGGGCCTGGCGGCGCTGCTGGAAGGCCTCGTCCGCGGCGGTGAGCAGCGGGATCGACTCCTCCTCGGGGGCGTGGTCGGCGTTGAGGAGGACGCCGCCGGGGCGGACCAGCCCGGCGAGGTCCCGGTAGAGCCGGGTGAGGTCGGCCGGGGGCAGCCAGTGCAGGGCGGTGGCGGTCACCACGGCGTCGAACCGGCCGTCGGGGAGCCGGTCGGCCCAGTGCGGGTCCTTGAGGTCGGCGGTGACCAGGGTGAACCGGGGCTCGCCGGCGAAGAGGCCGCGGGCGATGGCCATCAGGGCCGGGTCCTGGTCGACGCCGACGCTGGTGGCGCGGGGCAGCCGGGCGAGCAGCCGCTCGGTGATGCTGCCGGTGCCGCAGGCCAGGTCGAGGACGCGCGGTGCGGGGCCGGTGACGGCCTCGACCACGTCGAGCATCACGCGGAACCGCTCCTCGCGGTCGGGCAGGTACCACTCCTGCTGGCGGTCCCAGCTGCGCTGCCAGTTCTGCCAGTGGTTCCGGTCGGTCATGTCCGCTCCCTCGCTCCTGGGCCCGGGCTGGGCATGCGCCGTGAGGCACGGCAACGACTCTAGGCCCTTTCGGTAATGGATGAAAGGGCCTAGAGGCTATTACGGGCGAGCGAGGTGGTCAGACCAGGCTGTCGCGCCAGGCCTGGTGCAGTTCGGCGAACCGGCCGGCGCCCGCGATCAGCTCCTCCGGGGTGCCGTCCTCGACGATCCGGCCCTGGTCCATCACCAGCACCCGGTCGGCGATCTCCACGGTGGAGAGCCGGTGGGCGATGATCACCGCCGTCCGGCCGGCCAGCACCGTCCGCATCGCCCGCTGGACGGCCTGCTCGCCCGGCACGTCGAGCGAGCTGGTCGCCTCGTCCAGGATCAGTACCGCCGGGTCCGCCAGGAGGGCGCGGGCGAAGGCGACCAGCTGGCGCTGGCCGGCCGAGATCCGGCCGCCGCGCTTGCGTACGTCGGTGTCGAACCCCTCCGGCAGCGCGGCGATGAAGTCGTACGCGCCGATCTCCCGGGCGGCCTGCTCGACCTCCTCGCGGCCCGCGCCGGGCCGGCCGATCGCGATGTTCTCGGCGACGGTGCCGGAGAACAGGAAGGACTCCTGGGTCACCATCACCACCCCGCGGCGCAGCTCGGGCGTGGCGAGGTCGCGCAGGTCCACTCCGTCCAGGGAGATCCGCCCGCCGGTCGGGTCGTAGAAGCGGGCCAGCAGCTTGGCGACGGTCGACTTGCCCGCGCCGGTCGCGCCGACCACCGCCACCGTCTGCCCGGCCGGCAGCACCAGGTCGAAGGCGGGCAGCACCTCCTTGCCCGTGCGGTAGCCGAACCGGGCCTTCTCGAAGTGCACCTCGCGCCCCTTGGTGCGGGACTTCGGCAGCTCCTTCGGCTCGGCCGGCTCGGCGACGGTCGGCTCGTGGGCGAGCAGGCCGGCGATCTTCTCCAGGGCGGCGGCCGCCGACTGGTAGCTGTTCAGGAACATCGCCAGCTGGTCGATCGGGTCGTACAGCCGGCGCAGGTAGAGCACGAAGCCGGTGAGCACGCCCAGCTCCACCGTGCCGTCGGTGACCAGGAAGGCGCCGAGCAGGACGACGCCGGTGGTCCAGACGTTGGCGGTGGTGCGGGAGAGGCCGACGTACCGGGCGATCTCCAGCAGGCCGTCGGCGGTGGCGGTGGCCGCCTGCCGGTTCACCACGCCGAACGCGGCGTCGTTGGCCCGCTCGCGGCGGAACGCCTGCACCGGGCGGATGCCGTTCATCGTCTCGGTGAACCGCACGATCAGCGAGGCGGCCGCGGTGCGCGAGCGGCGGTAGACCCGGCGCGAGCGGCGCCGGAACGAGCGGGCGATCAGGAAGAGCGGCACGAAGGAGCCCAGGGAGACCAGGCCGAGCCGCCAGTCCATCACCAGGAGCAGCACCGAGATGTAACAGAGCGAGAGGAAGACCGTCAGCAGCTCCTGGAGGCCCTCGGAGAGCAGCTCGCGCAGCGCGTCCACGTCGCTGGTGGCGCGGGAGATGATCCGGCCCGAGGTGTAGCGCTCGTGGAAGTCCAGGCTGAGGCGCTGGGCGTGGCGGAAGATCCGGCCACGCAGCTCCAGCAGGATGTCCTGGTTGATCCGGGCGCTGATCTTGATGAACGCCCACTGCAGCAGGGTGCTCAGCAGTGCGAAGGAGAGATAGGCGGCGATCACCGCGATCAGCGGGCCGGCGTCGTGGTCGCGCAGCGCCGGGATGCCCCGGTCCATCGCGATCGCCACCAGCAGCGGGCCGGACTGCAGGGCCGCCTGCTGGACCAGGATCACCACCATGGCGATGACGATCCGCGGCCGGTGCGGGCCGAGCAGCGAGCGCAGCAGCGCGCGGGGTGCGCCCGGCGGGACGGGGATGTCCTCCTCGTCGGCCGGCGGGGGCGGGAGCTCCGCCACGGCCTCGGCCGACGCCTTGGCGGCGGCCTTCTCGGCGGCCTTCGTGGCGGCCTTCTCGGTGGGCTCGATCGTGGTGGTCATCGGGCGGGGCTCCCCTCCGGTACGAGGGCGGCCTCGCCCGACATCAGTTCGCGGTAGCGCGCCGAGCCGCGCAGCAGTTCCTGGTGGGTGCCGACTGCCTCGATCCGGCCGTCCGCCAGTACGGCGACCCGGTCGGCGAGCAGCACGGTGCTCGGCCGGTGGGCCACCACCAGCGCGGTGGTCGAGCCGAGCACCTGCCGCAGCGCCTGTTCGACCAGCGCCTCGGTGTGCACGTCCAGCGCGGAGAGCGGGTCGTCCAGCACGAGGAAGGCCGGGTCGCCGACCACCGCGCGGGCCAGGGCGAGGCGCTGGCGCTGGCCGCCGGAGAGGCTCAGCCCCTGCTCGCCGACCTCCGTCTCCACGCCGTCGGGCAGCTTCTCGACGAAGCCGGCCTGGGCGGTGGCGAGTGCGGCGGTCAGCTGCCCGGCGTCGGCGTCGGGCGCGCCCATCAGGACGTTCTCCCGGACGGTGGCGGAGAAGAGGGTGGGCTCCTCGAAGGCGACGGCGACCAGCTCGCGCAGCCGCTCCCGGGACAGCTCGCGGATGTCCTGCCCGTCCAGGGTGATGGTGCCGCCGGTGGCCTCGTACAGGCGGGGGAGCAGGGCGGTGAGCGTGGTCTTGCCGCTGCCGGTGGCGCCGACCAGTGCCATCGTCTCGCCGCTGCGGATGTGCAGGTCGATGCCGCGGAGCAGCTCGGGGGTGTCGGGCGGGGCGTCCGGGTAGCGGAAACGGACGCCGGTGAGGCGGATGCCGTCGGCGGTGCCGCCGGGCGCGGCCGGTGCCTTCCCGGCCGGTGTCCCGTCGGCCGGAGTCGCGCCGACCGGTGTCCCGTCGGCCGGTGCCGCGTCGTCCGGCACCTTCTCGTCCAGTACCTCGAAGAAGCGGTCGGTGGCGGTGGCGGCCTCGTTGGCGTACGCGAGCAGCCAGCCGAGCGACTCCACCGGCCAGCGCAGCGAGAGCGCGGTGGAGAGGAAGGCGACCAGGGTGCCGGTGCTCAGCTCGTCGTGCGCGACCAGGTAGCAGCCAGCCGCGAGCGCGCAGCCGAGCGCCAGCTCGGGCAGCCCGACGATGACCGCCCAGAGGTTGGCCAGCAGGCCGGCCTTGCGCAGCTCGGTGCGGCGCAGCTGGTGCGCCTGGCCGTGGAAGCGCTCGGCCATCGAGCGGTGGCGGCCGAAGGCCTTGAGGATGCGGATGCCGAGGACGGACTCCTCGATCACGGTGGCGAGGTCGCCGTTCTGGTCCTGCGCGCGGCGGGCGGCGCCCGAGTAGCCGGTCTCGAACCGCCGGGTGAGCACCATCAGCGGCCCGGCGGGCAGCAGCACGATCAGGGCGAGCCGCCAGTCCTGGGTGAACATCAGCGCGGTGCCGGCCAGGAAGGTCGCCGAGTTCACGATCAGGAAGACCAGCGGGAACGTCAGGAACAGCCGCATGGTGAACATGTCGGCGGTGGCCCGGGAGAGCAGCTGGCCGGAGCCCCAGCGGTCGTGGAAGGAGACCGGCAGCCGCTGGAGACGGGCGAAGAGGTCCCCGCGCATCGCGGTCTCCACCCCGGCGAGCGGTCTGGCCAGAATCACCCGTCGGGCGTAGAACAGGCCTGCCTCGAAGAGGCCGAGCGCCAGCAGCAGGGCGATCAGCGGCCAGAGCGCGTCGAGGTCGTGGTCGGCGATCGGCCCGTCGACGATCCGGCCGAGCACGGTCGGGACGGCCAGCAGGCTGATCGAGGCGAGCAGGGCGGAGCCGACCGAGGCGGCCAGCCGCCAGCGGATCACACGGGCGTACGGCCACAGGCGCAGCAGCGAGCGGACGGTCGACCGGCGGGCGGGCGCGGGGGCGGGGGTCTGGTTCTCGGCCATCGCCGTGAGGGTAGGCCGGGCACCCGTCATTTCTCATCCGGTTTTTCGCACCTGTCGGCGAGAACCGGCCACCCGCGCGGGGATGATCCGCCGGGTGTCAGGCGGCGGGCGTGCGCAGCAGCCGCAGCGAGCGCCCGGGCAGGGTGACGGCCTCCTGCGGGTGGTGGCTGTGGGTGCCGTTGCCGGTCTCGTCGGCGGCGGTGTCGAGGACGGTCGCGTACTGGGCATCGGGCGCGGCCCAGGGCTCGCCGGGGAGGGTGAAGGGGACGGCGTCGGGGCCGGCGTTGAGCAGCAGCAGGAAGCTGTCGTCGCGCAACGGGTTGCCGTACTGGTCGCGTTCGGACATCGCGGCGCCGGAGAGCAGCATGCCGAGGCAGGCCGTCGGGCCGAACCAGTCGGCCTCGGTCATCTCCTTGCCGCGCGAGGTGAACCAGGCCAGGTCGGGCTGGCCGCCGGGGACGGCGGCCCGGCCGGAGAAGAACGCCCGCTGGCGCAGGACGGGGTGGGCGCGGCGGAGCCGGACCAGACGGGCGGTGAGGTCGCGCAGCCCGGCCCAGCGCGGGTCGTCCAGCAGCGACCAGTCGAGCCAACTGACCTCGCTGTCCTGGCAGTAGGCGTTGTTGTTGCCACCCTGGGTGCGGCCGAACTCGTCCCCGGCGGTGATCATCGGCACACCGGTGGAGAGCAGCAGCGTGGCCATCAGGTTGCGGAGTTGGCGCAGGCGCAGGGCGTTGACGGCCGGGTCGGCGCTCTCGCCCTCGGCGCCGTGGTTCCACGAGCGGTTGTCGTCGGTGCCGTCCCGGTTGGCCTCACCGTTGGCCTCGTTGTGCTTGCGGTTGTAGGAGACGAGGTCGCGCAGGGTGAAACCGTCGTGCGCGGTGACGAAGTTGACCGAGGCGTACGGGCGCCGGCCGCCGCGCTGGTAGAGGTCCGAGGAGCCGGAGAGCCGGTAGCCCAGCTCGCGCACGTCCGGGCGGGCCCCGCGCCAGAAGTCCCGGACGGTGTCGCGGTACTTGTCGTTCCACTCGGCCCACAGCGGCGGGAAGCCGCCCACCTGGTAGCCGCCCGCGCCGACGTCCCACGGCTCGGCGATCAGCTTCACCCGGCTGAGGACCGGGTCCTGCGAGACGGCGGCGAGGAACGGGTGGTCCATGTCGACGCCGTCGTTGCCGCGGGCGAGGGCGGCCGCGAGGTCGAAGCGGAAGCCGTCCACGCCCATCTCCGTCACCCAGTACCGCAGCGAGTCGGTGACCAGCCGCACGACGTGCGGCCGGCGGGTGTCCAGGGTGTTGCCGCAGCCGGTGTAGTCGGCGTAGCCGCGCGGGCGGTTCAGCGGGAGGCGGTAGTAGCCGGCGTTGTCGATGCCGCGGAAGGAGAGGGAAGGGCCGAGCTCGGCGGCCTCCGCGGTGTGGTTGTAGACCACGTCGAGGATCACCTCGATCCCGGCGGCGTGCAGCGCGCGCACCATCCGCTTGAACTCGCCGACCTGGCCGCCGCGGCCACCCGAGGAGGAGTAGCCGGCGTGCGGGGCGAAGAAGCCGATCGTGTTGTAGCCCCAGTAGTTGACCAGCCCGCGCGCCTGGAGGTGGTCCTCGCTGGCGTGCTGGTGGACGGGCAGCAGCTCGACGGCGGTGACGCCGAGGGCGGTGAGGTGGGCGATCGCGGCGGGGTGGGCGAGACCGGCGTAGGTGCCGCGCAGGTGCGGCGGGATCTCCGGGTGACGCATGGTGAAGCCGCGCACGTGCAGCTCGTAGAGGACGGTCTCGGCCCAGGGGGTCTTGGGGCGGTGGTCGTCGTACCAGTCGTCGTCGTCGTGGACGACCACCGATCTGGGCACGTACCGGGACGAGTCGCGGTTGTCCCGGACGGTGTCGGCGACGTCCGCCTCGGGCCAGTTGCGGACGGCGGCGCAGACCGCGTCGTGCGAGGTGTAACAGCCGTCGACGGCGCGGGCGTACGGGTCGAGCAGGAGCTTCGCCGGGTTCCAGCGGGCGCCTGTCCACGGGTCCCAGCGGCCGTGCACGCGGAAGCCGTACCGGGTGCCGGGGCGGACCCCGGGCAGGAAGCCGTGCCAGGTCTGGAAGTCCTGCTCGGTGAGGCGGTGTCTGCTCTCCAGGCCGTCCTCGTCGAAGAGGCAGAGGTCGACGGCCTCGGCGCCGGCCGCCCAGAGCGCGAAGTTGGTGCCCTGCCGCCCCTGGGCGTCCGTCCGGAAGCGGGCGCCGAGCGGCTGCCAGCTGCCGGGCCACGGCGGCTCGGCGGTCGGCCCGCCGCGCGGCCGCACTCCGGCTTCCAGCTCCTGCCCTGACGCCATGGCCGTACCCTCCCTGAACCGGGGTGTCCCGGACCCCGTTCACCTTCTCTTTCCCTGATCCCACGACCCGGAAGCCCGCTGAACGGAGGCTTACGGCCCGGGGGTGGTACGGGGCCGCCCCCGGCGCGGTGCGGCGGGCGGGGGAGCGGGGCGCCGGAGCCCGCTGAACGGGGGCTTGCCCCGGGGTGTCGCCGCGGGGGCGGTGGGCCGGTGTGGTGAGGATTCCGGGGGTGAGGGCGTGTCCTGCCGGGATCACCCTCGTTGTGGGGGGTGTCGGACGGGAAAAGGCGGGAGGCCCCGGAATGCGGCCCCGAGGACGGGTTTGGGCAGGGCGCGCGGGGGCGTTGGCCTGGTGCCTGGCGGTGTTGACGGGTTGCTCCGGCGGCGCCCCGGAGAGCGGCGACGCGGCCTCTCCGGGCCCGGGCCACGCCGCCTCGGCGGGACCGGGCCACGTGGCGCCGCCGCCCGCCTCGCGGGCGGCCGTCACCGCGCTGCCCGCGGACGACGCGCAGGACGTGCCGCCGGAGGGCCCGGTCCGGGTCACGGTGGCGCAGGGCAGGCTGGTCTCGGTCCGGCTGGCCGATACCAAGGGCACCGAGGTGGCCGGGACGATCTCCGCGGACGGCTCGACGTGGAGGCCGGACGGCCTGCTGGCGCAGGGCACCGCGTACACCCTGGATGCGGTGGCCGAGGACGGGCAGGGCCAGAAGGCGGCCCACCACACGGACTTCTCGACCGTCGCCCGCGCCCACACCTTCGTCGCCTTCTTCACCCCGGAGGACGGCTCCACGGTCGGCGTCGGCATGCCGGTCTCGCTGCGCTTCAGCCGGCCGATCACCGACCGGGCGGCCGTCGAGAAGGCGGTCGCGGTGACCGCCGACCCGCCCGTGGAGGTGGCCGCGCACTGGTTCGGCAACCAGCGGCTCGACCTGCGTCCGCAGAAGTACTGGGCGGCGGGCACCAGGGTGTCGGTGGCGCTGCGGCTGAAGGACGTGCAGGGGGCGCCGGGCGAGGTCGGCACCCAGACGAAGGACGTCCGCTTCACGATCGGCCGGGCACAGGTCTCCACGGTGGACCTCGACGCCCACACCCTGACCGTGCGGGCCGGCCAGGGCGGCAGGGTGGTGAAGGCGCTGCAGGTGTCCGGCGGCGATCCGAAGCACTCGACGTACCGGGGGGTGCTGGTGGTTTCCGAGAAGTACAAGGTCACCAGGATGAACTCGAAGACCGTCGGGATGGGCGACGAGTACGACATCAAGGACGTCCCGCACGCGATGCGGCTGACCAACTCCGGCACGTTCATCCACGGCAACTACTGGGCCGACCCGGAGGTGTTCGGCACCGCGAACACCAGCCACGGCTGCATCGGCCTGGCGGACGCCAAGGGCGGGGCGAGCAAGGACACCCCGGCGGGCTGGCTGTTCGAGCACACCATCCCGGGGGACGTGCTGGAGGTGAAGGCCTCGACGGGGGAGGTCGTCCCGCCGAACAACGGCCTGAACGGCTGGAACCTGCCCTGGGACCAGTGGCTGGCCGGCAGCGCCGTCCCGCACGGGACGCCCTGAGCCCGGCGGCCCTCCCGGCCCGCCCGGTCGCCCGCCCCCCGCCCCCGTCCGGGCCCCTCCCTTCACCCCGAGTCCACCTCCGGTCCACGGACCTCCCCCCGAGATTCACTCATTCGGCTTAGCTATCCTGCTGTCCGCGCCGAAGCCCGGCGCGAAAGATCGCCGGTCAGGTGCAACCCGTCCGGGTAGATGCGCGTCCATCAGGATGGACACCGGGAGGGGAGAAACCGTGAAGCCGGTTTTGGCGGCCGACGCCGCAATACGCACCACCACCATCAACCGTCGCAACCGTGGCCTGCGCCGCAGTGCGGTGGCACTGGCGATGGGAGGGGTGCTGCTGCTCACCGCGGCATGCAACGACGACAAGGGCGGTGGGACCGGCGGTGGTGACGCGGCCGCGACGGCGGGGGCCGGCGGCGCCCCGGCGCCGGGCCAATCCTCGGCGGCGCCGAAGCCCTCGGCCGCGGTGCTGACCGTCGACCCGAAGGACGGCGCCCAGGACGTCTCGCCGACCAACGGGCTGAACGTGTCGGTGGCCAACGGCCAGCTCACCACGGTCGAGGTGACCGACAAGGAGGGCAAGCCGGTCGCGGGGGCGATCACGCCGGACGGCACCGGCTGGAAGCCGAGCGCCGCGCTGGCCGTCGGCATGGTCTACAAGGTGAACGCGCAGGCCAAGGACGCCGAGGGCCTGGTGACCGCGTCGACGACCTCGTTCACCACGCTGACGCCCGAGAAGAAGATCTCCACCAACGACAACATCGCCGACAACGCCACCTACGGCGTCGGCATGATCGTCTCGGTGGAGTTCAACAAGGACGTCAAGAACAAGGAAGCGGTCGTCAAGGGGATCACCTTCGAGACCGGTGACGGCGCCGCCACCGAGGTGAAGGGCCACTGGTTCGGCAACCGCCGGCTGGACTTCCGCCCGGCCGAGTACTGGAAGCCCGGCACCAAGGTCACCATCAAGTACCGGCTGAAGAACGTCGAGGTCGCGCCGGGCATCTACGGTGACGTGGACAAGGACGAGCCGTTCACCATCGGCCGCTCGCAGGTCGCCACCGCGGACGCCAAGACCCACCAGATGACGGTGGTCCGGGACGGCCAGAGCTCGACCGTGCCGGTCACCCTCGGGGCGGACGCGACGCCGTCCTGGGGCGGCACCATGGTGATCATGTCCAAGGAGAAGGTCACCCGGATGAACTCGCAGACCGTCGGTCTCGGCGGCGAGTACGACATCCAGGACGTTCCGCACGCCATGCGGCTGACCACCTCCGGCACCTTCGTGCACGGCAACTACTGGGCCAGCCCCTTCGGCAAGACCAACGCGAGCCACGGCTGCATCTCGATGGCGGACGTGAAGGGCGGCAGCGACACCTCGGTGGCGGGCAAGTTCTTCAACGACTCGATCGTGGGCGACGTCGTCACCATCGTGAACACCAAGGAGAAGAACGTCTCGCCCGACAACGGGCTGGGCGGCTGGAACATCGCCTGGGCGAACTGGTAGCCGAACCGGCGGCCCTCGGGGCGCCCCGACCGGTACTCCCGGCGACGTGCTCTACCCAGGTAGCGGCCTTGTCAGTCCCGGTTCGATAACGACCGGCCCGATCCTCACTCGTTGGGGTCGGGCCGGTCGTCGTTCGTGGGGTAATTGCCCCTCGAATGGCGCAACCTTTCCGTTGGCTGCGGCGTGTATCAGTCGAATCCCGCCGGGATCAGGGACGGGATCGAGGGAGGGAGTCGACGTGAGGTCGATACGCAAGGTGGTGGCCGCCGGCGTTCTCGGCGGCGCGATGGTGCTGACCAGCGCCTGCGGCGGCGGTGGCGGCAGCGGGAGCGCGGCCAAGGCCGATCTGGGGGGCGGGGCGGCCGCGGGGGCCGCGTCGACCGCCTCGGCGTCCGCGACCGGGTCGGCGTCCGCGCCGGGGTCGGCTCCGGCGGCCGCGACGCCGAAGACGTCCGCGGCGGTGGTGGACATCCAGCCGAAGAGCGGCGCGGTGGACGTGGCTCCGAGCGGTGCGCTGAAGGTCGCGGTGGCGGGGGGCAAGCTCACCACGGTCAAGGTGAGCGACAAGACCGGCAAGGAGGTGGCCGGCACGATCGCCGCCGACGGGAGCAGCTGGACCCCGTCCGCCGGCCTCGTGGTCGGCACCGCCTACCAGGTGAGCGCGATGGCCGCGGACGCCAACGGCGTGGTCGCCTCGGCGGACAGCAGCTTCACCACGCTGACGCCCGAGCGCGAGGCGAAGGCGAGCGACAACATCGAGGACAACGCCACCTACGGCGTCGGCATGATCGTCTCGGTCGACTTCGACAAGGACGTGAAGAACAAGGACGACGTCGCCAAGGGCATCTCCATCGAGACCGACAACGGCACGGTGGTGAAGGGCCACTGGTTCGGCAACCGCCGGCTGGACTTCCGCCCCGAGGCCTACTGGAAGCCCGGCACCAAGGCCACCGTCCACTACCGCCTGAAGAGCGTGGAGATCGCCCCCGGGGTGTACGGCGGCGTGGACCGGGACGAGCCCTTCACGATCGGGCGATCGCAGGTCTCGACGGTTGACGCCAAGACCCACGAGATGACGGTGGTGAACGACGCCAAGACCTCCACCATCGACATCACGTCCGGCTCGCCGGAGCACCCGACCTGGAACGGCACCATGGTCGTGATGTCCAAGGAGGGCGTGGTGCGGATGCAGTCCAGCAGCATGCCCGGCATGACCGGCGCGCCGTACGACCTGCAGGTGCCGCACTCGATGAGGCTGACCACGTCCGGCACGTACGTGCACGGAAACTACTGGAGCAACGCCTTCGGCGAGGACAACGTCAGCCACGGCTGCGTCGGTCTCAAGGACGTCAAGGGCGGCGGCGACTCCACCTCGGCGGGCAAGTTCTACGACGACTCGCTGATCGGCGACATCGTGACCGTGAAGAATTCTTCACGCGGCCAGGTGGAGCCGGACAACGGCCTCAGCGGCTGGAACCTGGCCTGGAGCGCCTGGTAGGAGCCGGTTCGTGGCAACCCGGGCTTGACGGCGGGCCGGTCCGGGTTGCACGGGGCATATGCCGATCGGGTCGTGATCGTTTGCTCATTGTCCGTACGCGGCTGCTTGCGTTCCGCAATGATGGGTCGCATGGCGGGTTGGGGCGAAACAGATCAGTCATCACTTCCTGGGTCCAGCTTGGTTGCTGACACGTCGTGGATGTGCTTCCAGGACACGCTCGCGGCCCTGGAGCGGCTCAGCTCGGAGGACCTGGAGCGGATGTATTCCGGCAGGCTCGGCGATCAGTCGGAGCCGGGCGAGGTGCGGTTGCCGTCCCGGCCGGAGTCCGGCCCGGTGGCCCGCCGGCTGGTGCTCTCCGTCCTCGAATCCTGGGACCTGCACCAGCAGTTGGAGGTCGGCGAACTGCTGACTGGCGAGCTGGTCGCCAACGCGGTGCGGCACGCGGCCGGGCGCACCATCGGCCTCCAGGTGATGCGCAAGCCGGGCTGGCTGCGGGTCGAGGTGCGGGACTCCTCGCGGTCCCTGCCCTGCCTGATCCTGGCCGAGCCGCTGCCGGTCAACGAGCGCGGCCGCGGCCTCAGGATCGTCGACGACCTCTCCGACCGCTGGGGCGCGGACCTGCTGCCGCGCGGCAAGGGCGTCTGGTTCGAGCTGAAGGTCCGCGAGCGGCACTGAGGCTCCTGGCGGGGCGCGTGGGGCCCGGAAAACACGCAGGGCCCCCGATGGCGCCGTGGTCCGGCGGCTGGGGGCCCCTGCAAGTCATCGCGCCGGCCAAGGGGGTGCGTGCCGCGCGATGGGCGACGGCCGTGCCAGGTCGGGCCAGCCGTAGTCGGTGTGTCCGCGGCGGAGGCGAGGGAATCTCGCTGGCGTCCGCCCTCGGACTCCTCGACTATCGCACGGATCTCAGCATGTGGGCAAACCGAGAATCTTGGATTACAAGGTTTGTAACCTGGTTCACCTTTGGATTTTGCATAGGTTAACGCCATCGCCTGAGATTATTCATGATCGATGCAAAACCGGCCCGTGTGCGGGCGGCCTGGCGGCGCACCACTGCGGGGGCCGGTCGCGGGGGTGCCGGCGGTGCGGCGGGGGCGCCGGCGCGGCAGGCCCCGCGGAGGCCGCCGAGCACCGCCCGGGGCCGCGCCGGGACGAAATCTCGTTGACTTCGAGTGGGCTTCCGGTTTTACGGTGCCCCTGGTAAGTGATCGTCCACGGGGGAAGTTCATGACGAACCAGCAGGCCCACGAGGCCCTCATCGCGTTCGACCGGGCCCGGCGGGCCGACTTCGGCTTCAGCCGGCCGCAGCTCCGGCTGCTGCGCCATCTGTCGCAGCACGACCTCTCGCCCGACGGCCGCGGCCTGACCGTGGCCGAGCTCCGGGAGGCCATGCGCTCCCACCTCGGACCCGGGGACGACCTCGGGGCCGATGCCGCGGTGCTGCTGGAGCTCGGGTGGCTCACGGGGGACGGCGAGGGGCGGCTGTGGATCACCGAGTCGGGCGAGGCGGCCCGTGCCGACCTCGCGCGACATGCCCCGGTCGGCCGCGAGCAGATCCACCACGGCGTCGACGACGCCGGCCACGTCACCGCCCCGAAGGTGCCGCGGCAGATGATCCGGGACGCCGGCGGCCGGCCGGCCAGGACCTAGCCGTTCCCGGTGCCCGCCGCACGGGAGGTCGGCCGGTCCGACGTCCTGTGCGGGCGGCCGGGCCGAGGCCGGCGGCCGATGCCGTGGCTCGGTGATCAGGCGCCTGAGGTCCGGCCCCCGGTGCGACGGTCCTCCGGGCGAGATCCGTCCCGCCCGGGTCATGCGCTCCGGAGGCGCAGGGCCAGGCCGTCCAGGACGACGTCCAGGCCGTAGGTGAACTTGGCGTTGCGCAGGGCCACCGGGTCGACGTCCACGACCGCGTCGTACGCGTGGGCGAGGTGCTCGCTGCCGGCCACCGCCTCCCGGGCCGCGGGCATCAGACGGGCGATGAAGTCGGCTTCGGTCTCGCCGGAGCGGGCGACGGTCATCAGCCAGGCCGCCTCCGTCGTACTCATGCCGATCGCGTACGAGAGCACCGTCTCGATCGCGCGCGCCGGCTCGGGAAAGCCGGCGAGGGTGAACAGGGAGGCCAGCCGCTCGGAGTAGGTCATCAGGTTGGGGCCCAGGTAGGCGAGCCCGGCCTGGCCGAGGACCGAGGCCAGCCAGCGGTGGCGCAGTGTCGTCGCGCGGAAGGACTCGGCCGCCTCGGTGACGGCCGCCCGCCAGTCGGGGCTGTCGGCGGGCGGGATGGTGATCTCGCCGAAGACCTCGTCCACCGCGAGCTCCATCAGCTCGTCCTTGGTGGCCACGTGCCGGTAGAGCGAGGTCGCACCCGCGTTCAGGCGGGCGCCGAGCTTGCGCATGGAGAGCGCCTCGACGCCGTCGGCGTCCAGCATGGCGACGGCCTCGCGGACGATCGCGGTGCGGCTGAGTGCGGGCTGGTCGGGCTCGCGCTGCTGGCGGGCCCAGACGGACGGGATCGGGTTCTGGCTGGTCCTGGTGGCCATGGGATTTCCTCACTCTCCTGCGTACACCGTGCGCATCCAGCGTACATGCGCAAGGGGTTGCGCACACCGTTCCGCTCTGCGTACAGTGTGCGCATCGAAGGAACAGCGTGCGCAAGCCGAAAGGGAAGACCCATGGAAACCCGCAACCCACGTCGCTGGTGGATCCTCGTCGTGCTCTGCCTCAGCACGCTGGTCCTGGTGATCGACAGCATGGCGCTCACCGTCGCCGTCCCGTCCATGACGGAGGACATCGGCGCCAGCACCCAGGACATCCAGTGGATCCTGGACTCCTACGTCCTGGTGTTCGCCGGACTCCTGCTCACCTCGGGCAGCCTCGGAGACCGGTTCGGACGCCGCAAGGTGATGATCATCGGCCTGCTGCTCTTCGGAGCCGCCTCACTGGCCGCGACCTTCTGCACCAACCCCGGTGAGGTCATCGCCTCCCGGATCGCGATGGGCGTCGGCGGTGCGCTGATCATGCCCTCCACCCTGTCGATCCTGATCACCGTCTTCGAGGAGGACGAGCGCAGCAAGGCCATGGCCGCCTGGGGTTCGGTGTCGATGCTCGGCCTGGTCGGCAGCCCGGTGCTCGGCGGCTTCCTGATCGACCACTTCTCCTGGCACTCGATCTTCTTCATCAACGTCCCGGTCGTCGTCCTCGCCGTCCTGGCCGGCCTCACCCTCATGCCCGAGTCCAAGGGCCCGTGGCAGAAGCCGGACCCGCTGGGCGCGATCCTCTCCGCCGCCGGTATGACCGCCCTGATCTGGTGGATCATCGAGATCCCGCAGCACGGCGCCTTCGAGGGCAAGTCGCTGATCACCCTGACGGTCGCCGTCGTCGCCCTCGGCGGGTTCGTGATCTGGGAGAACGTCACCGAGTCGCCGATGGTCCCGCTGGTCCTCTTCAAGCACCGCAACTTCAGCGGCGGCTCGCTCTCGCTGACCCTCGTCCAGATCGGCAACGGCGGCCTGCTCCTCGTCCTCACCCAGTACCTGCAGTTCGTCCTCGGCTACTCGCCCGTCAAGGCCGGCCTCGCCTTCGTCCCGCTGGCCGTCGCCGCCCTCATCGGCAACGGCGCCGGCGCCGGCCTCGCCGCCAAGATCGGCAACCGGGTCCTGATCCTGGGCGGCATGCTGATCATGGCCTCCTCGTTCGCCATCCTCACCACCGTCACCGCCGACGGCGGCTTCACCCTCCCGGCCGTCGCCCTCGGCCTGCTCGGCCTCGGCGCCGGCCTGGCCATGCCGGCCGCCGTCGGCGCGCTGATGGGCACCATCCCGGCCGACAAGGCCGGTGTCGGCTCCGCGCTCAACGACACCATCCAGCAGGCCGGTACCGCGCTGGGCATCGCCATCCTCGGCTCGCTGCTCTCCAGCCGCTTCGCCCAGGAGATGCCGGCCGGTGCGCCGGAGCAGGCCAAGCGCTCCATCGGCGACGCGCTGGCCATCGCCAACGGCGACGCAGGCCTCGTCCACGCCGCCCGGGAGGCCTTCACCTCCTCGATGTCCACCACCTTCACCATCAGCGCGGTCAGCATGCTGTCCGCGGCCGTCCTGGCCACCCTGGTCATGCGGAACGGCCGGCCCGATGCCGCGCAGGCCGCCGCCAACGAGGCGGAGCTCGTCGCCTGACCTCCGCCCGGACCCGAAGGCCGGCACCCCCTCCCCGGGGTGCCGGCCTTCGTCGTGCCTCGGAGGGCCGGGCCCGCGGCAGCGCAGCCGCTGATCAGCCGGTCACTCGTCGACGTGGGTGGGGGCCCAGCCGGTGTGCTCGTCCTTGTAGAAGTACCCCGGCGCGCCCTTCAGGCCGACGGTGCGGAAGGGCTTGCCGTGGTCGTTGACGGGGAGGGTGCCGTGGCGGTCGCCGCTGCTCCAGGCCAGGACGAGGTTCCAGCTGACGTCCTGGGAGGTGGTGCGGGCGTCGATGTTCAGCACCTGCGGATCGGTGGCCGACACCGAGTAGGGGAAGGTGGAGGTCCTGCCCTTGACGGCGCCCTCCAGCGCCGGGACGGGCACCGGGCGCGGGGCCGCGGAGTCCAGGTCGACGGCGAAGGCCGACGGGGTGATCTCGCCGCCGCAGCCGGAACCCAGGGTGTAGGCGTTCCCCTTCGGGGCCGGCCGGGTGCTGACCACCTCCACGTAGAGGGCGCTGAGGACGACGGGCTTGGCGTTCTCGCCCTGCGCCGTCAGCTGCAGCCGCAGATGCCCGCCGGGGAGGGCCTGCTGGTCGGCGGCCCAGCTCTCCGTCCGCTGGTTCGAAGGGGGTGCGGCCACGGCGCGCGGGGCGCGGGGGGTCAGGAACCACTGGCCGCAGGCGTTGCCCCAGTTGTCCGTCAGGACGTTGACGTGGAAGGGCGGTGCGTCGTCCTCGGGCGTCGACGAGGCCGGCCCGGTGGCGGTGGCGGTGGCGGTGGCGGTGGTGGCCGTGGCCGGGGCGGTCGGGGCGGGTGCGGCCGGGGTGGGGGGCGCCGGCTCGGTGGCCGGGGGAGTGGCGGCGGAGGAGGAGGCGGTGGCGGCCGGAGGCCGGCGGCTCGCGAGCGGGGTGTCGGTGCGGCCCGCCAGATCGAGGACGGGGATCGCGGCCACGGCGACGACGGCCACGGCGGCGGCGCTCAGCAGGATCCGGGTGTCCGGCAGCCGACGGCGTTGCCGGTCGTCGGCAGGCTGAGGCTGAGACTCCGGTTCCGGTTCCGGCGCGGGCTCGGGCGCGGCTTCCGGGGCCGGGTGCGGTGCCGGCTCCGGCGCGGGGGCCGCCGCGCGGGCCGGTTCGGGAGCGGGCCCGGCCGTGGGGGCGGGCGGGCCGGACGGCTCCCGGCGGCGGGCCGCGTCCGCCAGGATCCAGCGGCGGTGCAGCTCGACCAGTTCGTCGGCGCCCGCCCCGCAGACCCGCGCGAGCCGCTCCACCGGCGCGTACTCGTTGGGGACGGCGGCGCCGTTGCAGTACCGGTGCAGCGTCGAGGTGCTGACGTGCAGCCGGGCCGCGAGCGTGCCGTAACTGCGGCCCGAGCGGTCCTTCAGCTCGCGCAGCATCGCCGCGAATTCCTCGGTCTCCACGCTCATGTTCGAATCCCCCTCGTCCCGGTACGGCGTTCCAGGCTTCCCCGAATCCGCAGCTCACGGTACCTGTCGGCGTTCCGGCGTCCCGAACCGCCCGGCAGGGCTGGCGGCCGGGACGGACCGGGAGCCAGTCTGCGGTTCGGCGGCGGCCCGTCCCTCGACGGCGCGGTGCCGCAAGCGCCCCTCAGCAGTGGTCCCGCAGTGGTCCCGCAGTGGTCCCGCAGTGATTCCCGCCCGTCACCCCCAGCGAAAGCGAGTCCCTCCGCATGCGTACGCCCAAGCGACGTCACATGAGCATCCCGTTCGCCGCCGCCGGTCTGCCGGCGGTCGCCGCCGGGCCGGCCGCCGCGTGAACGGCGTGGTGACCGGCAAACGGCAGAGCCCCCGGAACGGTCGCGTTCGTTCCGGGGGCTCGGGCCTACCGCGGCGGGATCAGCACTCGATGACGTTGACGGCGAGGCCGCCGCGGGACGTCTCCTTGTACTTGATCTTCATGTCCGCGCCGGTCTCCTTCATGGTCTTGATCGCCTTGTCGAGGGAGACGTGGTGGCGGCCGTCGCCGCGCAGCGCCATCCGGGCCGCGGTGACGGCCTTCACGGAGGCCATGCCGTTGCGCTCGATGCACGGGATCTGGACCAGGCCGCCGACCGGGTCGCAGGTGAGGCCCAGGTTGTGCTCGATGCCGATCTCGGCGGCGTTCTCGACCTGCTCGGGGGTGCCGCCGAGGACCTCGGCGAGGCCGCCGGCCGCCATCGAGCAGGCGGAGCCGACCTCGCCCTGGCAGCCGACCTCGGCGCCGGAGATGGAGGCGTTCTCCTTGAAGAGCATGCCGATCGCACCGGCGGCGAGGAGGAAGCGGACGATGCCCTCCTCGTCGGCGCCGGGGATGAAGTTCAGGTAGTAGTGCAGGACGGCGGGGATGATGCCGGCCGCGCCGTTGGTCGGCGCGGTGACGACGCGGCGGCCGGAGGCGTTCTCCTCGTTGACGGCCATCGCGTAGAGGGTGACCCACTCCATCGCGTTGGCCGGGCCGATGCCCTCGGCGCGCAGGGCGCGGGCGCCGGAGGCGGCGCGGCGGCGGACCTTGAGGCCGCCGGGGAGGATGCCCTCGCGGGACATGCCGGCCCGGACGCACTCCTGCATGACCCGCCAGATCTCCAGCAGGCCGGCCCGGATCTCCTCCTCCGTCCGCCAGGCCTTCTCGTTCTCCAGCATCAGGCCGGAGATGGAGAGGCCGGTCTCCCGGCTGAGCCGGAGCAGTTCGTCGCCGGTGCGGAAGGGGTACTTCAGCGCGGTGTCGTCGGGCTTGACCCGGTCGGCGCCGATCGCGTCCTCGTCGACGACGAAGCCGCCGCCGACCGAGTAGTACGTCTTCTCCAGCAGCGGGGAGCCGTCGGCGGCGAAGGCCCAGAGGGTCATGCCGTTGGCGTGGTACGGCAGCGAGCGGCGGCGGTGCAGGATCAGCTGGCTGTCGGGGTCGAAGGCGATGGCGTGGCTGCCGAGCAGGTTGAGCCGCTTCTCGGTGGTGATCCGCTCGACGTCCGCGTCGGCCTGGTCGACGTCGACGGTGCGCGGGGAGTTGTTCTCCAGGCCCAGCAGGACGGCCTTGGGGGTGCCGTGGCCGTGGCCGGTGGCGCCCAGCGAGCCGAACAGCTCGGCGCGCACGCTCGCCACGTCCGTCAGCAGGCCCTCGGACTTCAGGCGGCGGGCGAACATCCGGGCGGCGCGCATCGGGCCGACGGTGTGGGAGCTCGACGGGCCGATGCCGATGGAGAAGAGGTCGAAGACGCTGATGGCCACGGAGGACGTCCTTGTCTGGTCTCGTGGAAGGACAAGCAGGCGGGGTGCCGGCACGGAACGGGGCACCGCGCGCACTGTCCAGTGTGCGCGGTGCCCCGGAATCCCAGGTGGCCCGGCGGGGTGAGGCCGGTCACCTACGACTGAATTACAGGTTCGGGTACAGCGGGTACTTCTCGGCGAGGGCGGTGACCCGGGCCTTCAGCGCGGCGGCGACGGTCTCGTCGAAGGCGGGCTTGAGCGCCTCGGCGATGATGTCGGCGACCTCGCGGAAGTCCTCGGCCTGGAAGCCGCGGGTGGCGAGGGCCGGGGTGCCGATCCGCAGGCCGGAGGTGACCATCGGCGGGCGCGGGTCGTTCGGGATGGCGTTGCGGTTGACCGTGATGCCGACCTCGTGGAGGCGGTCCTCGGCCTGCTGGCCGTCGAGCTGGCTGTTGCGCAGGTCGACCAGGACGAGGTGGACGTCGGTGCCGCCGGAGAGCACGGAGGCACCGGCCTCGGCGACGTCGGCCTGGAGCAGACGCTCGGCGAGGATCCGGGCGCCGTCCAGGGTGCGCTGCTGGCGCTCCTTGAACTCCTCCGAGGCGGCGACCTTGAAGGCGACGGCCTTGCCGGCGATGACGTGCTCCAGCGGGCCGCCCTGCTGGCCGGGGAAGACCGCGGAGTTGATCTTCTTGGCCCACTCGGCCTTGGAGAGGATGACGCCGCCGCGCGGGCCGCCCAGGGTCTTGTGGGTGGTGGTGGTGACCACGTCCGCGTACGGCACCGGGTTGGGGTGCAGGCCCGCGGCGACCAGGCCGGCGAAGTGCGCCATGTCGACCATCAGCAGGGCGCCGACCTCGTCGGCGATGCGGCGGAACTCGGCGAAGTCGAGCTGGCGCGGGTAGGCGGACCAGCCGGCGATGATCAGCTTCGGCTGGTGCTCCTTGGCGAGGCGCTCGACCTCGGCCATGTCGACCTTGCCGGTCTTGTCGTCGACGTGGTACGCGGCCACGTTGTAGAGCTTGCCGGAGAAGTTGATCTTCATGCCGTGGGTCAGGTGACCGCCGTGGGCCAGGCTCAGGCCCAGGATGGTGTCACCCGGCTGGATCAGCGCGAACATCGCGGCGGCGTTGGCCTGCGCGCCGGAGTGCGGCTGGACGTTGGCGTGCTCGGCGCCGAACAGGGCCTTGATCCGGTCGATCGCGATCTGCTCGACCACGTCGACGTGCTCGCAGCCGCCGTAGTAACGGCGCCCGGGGTAGCCCTCGGCGTACTTGTTGGTCAGCACCGAGCCCTGGGCCTCCATGACCGCCACCGGGGCGAAGTTCTCGGAGGCGATCATTTCCAGGGTGGTCTGCTGGCGGTGCAGCTCGGCGTCGACCGCGGCGGCGATCTCGGGGTCGAGCGAGTGCAGGGACTGGTTGAGAACCGTCATGGTGTGGTCTTCCCGGAGAGGAGAGAAGGAGGTGCCGCGCGTGGCGCGCCCTCGGAAGGGTGGCGGCGGGCGACGGGAGGGCGGGGCGGCCGCCGCGCTGCGGCCGCCCCGACGGGTGGCTCAGGCCGGGTTGGTGAGGGCGTCGTACTCGGCGGCGCTCAGCAGCTCGTCGGTCGACTCGACGCGCACCTTGAACAGCCAGCCACCCTCGAAGGGGGCGCTGTTGACCAGCGAGTTGTCGTCCAGGACGTCCTGGTTGACCTCGGTGATCTCACCGGTCACCGGCGAGTACAGGTCGCTGACCGACTTGGTGGACTCGAGCTCGCCACAGGTCTCACCGGCGGTCACGGTCTCGCCGACCTCGGGCAGCTGCACGTAGACGATGTCACCGAGGGCGTCGGCCGCGTGGGCGGTGATGCCGACCGTGGAGACACCGTCCTCGGCGGCGGTCAGCCACTCGTGCTCCTTGGTGTACTGCAGGTGCTGGGGGTTGCTCATGGCGTCATTCTCCAGGATGGGAAGCGGGTACGACGAAGCGGCCCGGCGGCCGGGCATGCCTCGGGAGGGCGAACGGTCAGCGGGCGCGCTTGTAGAAGGGCAGCGCCACGACCTGGACCGGCTCGTGCTTGCCGCGCACGTCCACGGCGACGGTGGTGCCGGGGGTGGCGTGCGCCGCGTCCACGTAGGCGATCGCGATCGGCTTGCCCAGGGTGGGGGAGGGCGCGCCGGAGGTGATCCGGCCGATCGGGGCGCCGTCGGCGGAGACCACGGTGTACTCGGCGCGCGGCACCCGCTTGCCCTCGGAGACCAGGCCGACGAGCACCCGCGGCGGGTTGGCCTCGGCCTCGGCGGCGGCCTTCTCCAGCGCCTTGCGGCCGACGAACGCGCCCTCGTTGGTGGTCTTGTCGAAACGGACCACCCGGCCGAGGCCGGCGTCGAACGGGGTCAGGTCGGTGGAGAGCTCGTGCCCGTACAGCGGCATGCCGGCCTCCAGGCGCAGCGTGTCGCGGCAGGACAGGCCGCAGGGGACGAGCCCGCGGCCGGAGCCGGCCTCGGTCAGCGCCTGCCAGATCTGCTCGGCGTCGCCCGGGTTGCAGAAGATCTCGAAGCCGTCCTCGCCGGTGTAGCCGGTGCGGGCGAGCAGCACGTCGCGGCCGGCCACCTGGGCCGGGAGGATCGCGTAGTACTTCAGGCCGGGCAGGTCGGCGTCGGTGGTGGCGGTGAGGATCGCGGTGGCCTCCGGGCCCTGGACGGCGATCAGCGCGTAGGTGTCGCGGTCGTCGGTGACGACGGCGTCGTAGCCCTTGGCGCGGGCGATCAGCTCGTCGAGGACCAGCTGGGCGTTGGAGGCGTTGGCGACGACCAGGAAGGCGTCCTCGCGCAGGCGGTAGACGATCAGGTCGTCCAGGATGCCGCCGTCCTCGGCGCAGATCATGGTGTAGCGGGCGCGCAGGACGCCCAGCGCGGAGACGAAGCCGACCAGCGCGTGGTCCAGCATCTCGCCGGCCTGCGGGCCGGTGATGGTGATCTCGCCCATGTGGGAGAGGTCGAAGAGACCGGCCTTGGTGCGGACGGCGAGGTGCTCCTCGCGCTCGCTGCCGTATCGCAGCGGCATGTCCCAGCCGGCGAAGTCGGTCATGGTCGCGCCGAGGGCGCGGTGCAGCGCGTCGAGCGCGGTGAGGCGGAGGGACGACATGGCCTGGAACTCCTCGGTCTGGGCACTCAGGGGTGCGCACGCCGGACCGGTCCCGCTCGGTGAGGGACCTGGCCTGCGCGCGGGCATGCGGCGGCTGGGTCTCCCCATCTGTCGTCGTACCTGAGAGCTTCACCGCACGCGGGCCCGCAGCTCTTACAGCTAACAGGACAGCATGGCGGCTTGCACCGTGGGTGGGCGCGCGACCGGGCCGTGCGCCGCTTTCCAGATGTGCCTAATCCGTGCGGTAGGGGTGCCTGAGAGATTCCGGGGAGGACTTGCTCCTTCGGCGCCGGCTCGGCCGCCTGTCGGCGGCACTCCGGACTCTCCCGCGCGGGTTCGAGCGGCCGGTATGGAGTTAGGGGGCGGCCCGTGCGAGAACGCGGAGCCGCGCACATCATGGCACGTCCGGCGCCCGTGCGGGAGAGGGGCCCCGGACGGCCCGCTAGGCTGCACGCGTCGACGAGCCAGTGAGGCGGTACAAGGGGCGCATGGGGTACCCGGTGGAGCAGCAGCAGGGGTGGGGCGGCGCGGAGTCGGCGCCGCCCGGCGGTGGATGGCCGGCCAACGAGCTGGAGCAGGTGCTCACCGCCGCGCTCGGCGATCCGGGCGCGACCCCGCGGGTGTTCGAGGTGCTGGCCCGCAGCCGCGTGTGGATCCCGCTGCCGGTCGGCGCCGATCCGCAGGGGCAGGCGCTGGACCTGCCCACCGTCGAGCTGGCCGGCGACCCGTACGTGCCGGTCTTCTCCTCGCAGGAGGTGTTCCTCCAGCAGGCGCCGGGGATGGCGTTCGCCGTCGCGCCGGTCTGGGAGTTCGCCCGCGGGCTGCCGCTGGGCGTGGGCATCGCGGTGAACCCGGAGGCCCCGGTCGGCATCCCGGTGCCGCCGCAGGGCGTGGCCGAGCTGCGGCGCGGGCCGCGCGAGGACCGCTGGGAGGCCGTGGGGGGTCCGGACGCGCCGTCCGGCGGCCGGGTGGCGCTGCGCGAGCCGGTGCCGGGCGAGGACCCGGAGGCCTTCCTGGCCGCCTGCCGGAACGAACTGTCGGCGCTGCCCGGGGTGGTGACCGCGCGGCGGGCGCTGGCCAGTGTCGAGGGCGAGCCCACCGTGATGTTCGTCGGCGTCCAGCTGGACCAGCTGGCCCCGGCCGAACCGGCCGCCGTGAACGAGGCGCTCGGCCGGGCGCTGGGAACCGCGCCGCTGCCCGGCGGCGTCCACCTCGTGCTGCTCGACCTCGCGGAGGACCCCGTGGTCGAGTGGTTGCTCAACCGGGTCCAGCCGTTCTACACACGGATGTGACCCGCCGCGAAAGCGACGTGCCCCTCCCCGCCCGCCGTCGGGCAGCCCGCCATCGGGCCGGAGGGGCCCACGGCAGGCACGTCGGCGTGGCGGTGGTCGGTGGCGCCCCATAGGGTGCGTGCAGACACCCGTCGGGCCGGCGGCAGGTGAGAGAAGAAGAGGCGCAGCGAGGTGGGCGCATGAGTGCGGGAGCGGTAGCGGGCGGTGCACCGGGGCCCTGGGGCCAGGCACCCGCCGGGCGCCCCGGCGCGGATCCGAGAGCGCTGGAGCACGCGCTGCGCGAGGTCGCGCCGGAACGCTGGGAGGCGTACGAGGCGCTGCTGCACGCCCTGGCCGAGGGCCAGGTGCTGATGCTGCTCTGGCACGGGACGCCGGGCAGCCCGGATGCCCAGTACGGGAACATGGAGATCAGCGGCCACGGCTACGCGCCGGCGGTCACCTCGCCCGAGCAGCTTGCGGCGTCCGGCTGGGCGCGGGCGCACGAGGTGATCTCGGGGCGCGAGATCGCCGCCTCGCTGTACCGGACGCGCTGGGGCCTCTGGCTGAACCCGCACGCCCCCGGCGGCGGGGTCGGCGTGCCCTGGGCGGACCTCCGGCGGATCGCGGCCGGCCTGGACCGGCTGCCGGCCGGGCCGCTGAAGCTGAGTGAACCGCAGGTGCCGGCCCAGCAGTTCTTCGCGCTGCTGGAGCGCCAGGCGGGCGAGGTGCGGGCGGTCAAGGCGCTGCGCCGGGCCTGGGTGCAGCCCTCCGTGGGCGAACCGTACCTGGCCATCGGTCTTGAGCTGTACGAGAGTTCGCCGCCCACCGTGGAGGCCGTCCGGGCGCTCATGCAGCGGGCGATCGCGGTCGCGCCGGAGGGGCTGGCCGTCTCCACGGTGGCGATGGGGGACGAGTACGACCCGGTGGCGCTCTGGATGCGGGCCAACGCCCGGCCGTTCTACGACCGCGAGGCGGGCGCCCAGGGCCGGCCGCCGACCGGGCCCTACCCGCCGGTGCCCCCGCCGCCGTACGCCTCGCAGGCGGGGCCGGGGTACGGCTACGGCACCCAGCCGCCCGGCCCGGGCTGGCAGGGCCAGCCGCCACCGCAGCAGCCGTGGCCCGGCTACCCCACCCGCTGACGCGGTAAACGCCGATCAACGAAACCGGTCTGACGATCCGTCGGACCGGTTTCGGTGTTTTCCGGACGAACTTCCCGTTCGCGCTGGCAGGCATCTTGACATGACTGTTACAGCTGTGTGAAGACCGATATGCCGAAGATCGGGAGGTGCATGTCCGCAGATCACAGTTGGGCATCTGTCGGTTGTCAGGGCTGGCGCAAGCCAGTTCGGATGGCAGAGAGTTCTGCAAACGCACCGCGCGTGGTTGGCGCCTCACAAAGGCGAACGCGCAGGCGGACAGCTTGATCCACGCGATGCCCATCCCGCGCGGCAGCAGTACCCGAGCACGCAGTACCGCACGTCGTACCGCTGCGAACACCGCCCTGTACCTCCGCACGTCCGCACCTCCGCACGTCCGCACCAGCCGTACCGCCGATCCCGGCGACCGGCACCCGTGGGCCGGCCACCGTCGGCGAGGGGACCGAACTGACCATGACCGCACCCATCAAGACCGCCGGGAACACTCCGGAGGCAGACGCCGCCGCGAGCCCGGCCAAGAAGATCGAGGGCCGCTCGCTCGGCCAGATCGCCTGGACCCGCTTCAAGCGGGACAAGGCCGCCGTCGCCGGCGGCGTCGTGGTGATCCTGCTCATCCTGCTCGCCGTGCTGGCCAAGCCGATCGAGTCGGTCTTCGGCCTGGACCCCGACGCGCTCAACCAGGACCTCCTGGACGCCAACCTCGGCGGCCTGCCGTTCGGGGACTGGGGCGGCATGAGCGCGGACCACCCGCTCGGCGTGGACCCGCTCCAGGGCCGTGACCTGCTCGCCCGCGTCATCGAGGGCTCCTGGGTCTCGCTGCTCGTCGCCTTCGGGGCGACCCTGCTCTCCAACACCATCGGCACCGTGCTCGGCGTGATGGCCGGTTACTACGGCGGCTGGGTCGACAACCTGATCAGCCGGGTGATGGACGTCTTCCTCGCCTTCCCGCTGCTGCTCTTCGCCATCGCGATCTCCGCCTCGCTCCAGGGCGGCGCGTTCGGCCTGCACGGCCTCCCGCTGCACATCATCGTGCTGATCTTCGTGATCGGCTTCTTCAACTGGCCCTACATGGGCCGGATCGTGCGCGGCCAGACCCTCTCGCTGCGCGAGCGCGAGTTCGTCTACGCCGCCCGCAGCCTGGGCGCCCGCGGGCCGTTCATCCTGTTCAAGGAGCTGCTGCCCAACCTGGTCGGTCCGATCCTGGTCTACTCGACCCTGCTGATCCCGACCAACATCCTCTTCGAGGCGGGCCTCAGCTTCCTCGGTGTCGGCATCCAGGCCCCGCAGGCCTCCTGGGGCGGGATGCTCAACGACGCGATCAAGTACTACCAGGTGGACCCCCAGTACATGGTGGTCCCCGGTATGGCGATCTTCCTCACGGTGCTCGCCTTCAACCTGCTCGGCGACGGGCTGCGTGACGCCCTCGATCCCAAGAGCAACTGACCTCCGGTCAGGACCCTCCGATCCGCCACCACTCCTCAAGGGGTTGATCCCACCATGCGTAGGTCCCGTACCGTCGCGCTGACCGCAGTGGCCGCCGCCGCTGTCCTGGTCGTCACCGGATGTTCCTCCGGTTCCTCCAAGAGCGGGGACAGCAACTCGTCCTCCGCCGCCTCCGGCGGCGGCGCCGACGCGGCCACCAAGGGGGTCGTCAACGCCTCGGACAAGAAGGGCGGGACGGTCACCTACGAGATGAAGGGCACCCCGGACTCCCTGGACCCGGGCAACACGTACTACGCCTACATCTACAACTTCTCGCGCCTGTACGGGCGTCCGCTGACCACCTTCGCGCCTGGCCCCGGCGACGAGGGCAACAAGCTCGTCCCGGACCTCGCCGAGTCCATGGGCCAGCCCAGCGCGGACGGCCTGAGCTGGACGTACAAGCTGCGCGCCGGCCTGAAGTACGAGGACGGCAGCGCGATCACGTCCAAGGACGTCAAGTACGCGGTGGAGCGCTCCAACTTCGCGCCGGACGTGTTCTCCAACGGCCCGACGTACTTCAAGGAGCTGCTGGTCGACAACCCGACCCCGTACGAGGGCCCCTACAAGGACCCGTCGGGTGACCTGAAGTCGATCGAGACGCCGGACGACCAGACCGTCGTCTTCCACCTGAAGCACGCCTTCGCGGACTTCGACTACCTGGTCTCCGCCCCGCAGACCGTCCCCGTCCCGAAGGACAAGGACAAGGGCGCCGACTACGTCAAGCACCCGCTCGCCTCGGGCTCCTACAAGTTCGAGTCCTACGAGGACGGCAAGCAGCTCACGCTGGTGCCGAACACCAGCTGGGACCAGGGCAGCGACACGATCCGCAAGCAGCTCGCGGACAAGATCGTGCTCAAGATGAACATCGAGCAGTCCACCATCGACAAGGACCTGCTGGCCGGCAACGCCCAGGTGGACCTCGTCGGCGGCGGCGTCGACCCGCAGACCCAGGCGCAGATCCTGCAGAACCCGAAGCTCAAGGCCAAGACCGACAACGCGTACGGCGGCCGCCTCGTCTACACCGCGATCGACAGCCACGTCGCGCCGTTCGACAACGTCGACTGCCGCAAGGCCGTCCAGTACGCGATCGACAAGGTCTCGGTGCAGACCGCGATCGGCGGCCCGATCCGCGGCCAGATCGCCAACTCGGTGCTCCCGGCGGACATCCCGGGCCACCAGGACATCAACCTGTACGAGACCAAGGACAACAAGGGCGACGAGGCCAAGGCCAAGGAGGCCCTCAAGGCCTGCGGCAAGCCGGACGGCTTCTCCACCGTGCTCAGCGCCCGCACCGAGCGCGCCACCGAGATCGCCGCCGCGACCTCGATCCAGGCCGCGCTGAAGAAGGTCGGCATCAACGCCGAGATCCAGCAGTTCCCGCAGGGCAAGTACCTCTCCGACAACGTCGGCGTGCCGGCGAAGAACAAGGAGAAGAACATCGGCCTGATGATGATGCAGTGGGGCGCCGACTGGCCGACCGGCTACGGCTTCCTGCAGCAGATCGTCGACGGCCGCGCCATCAAGGAGGCCGGCAACAACAACCTGGCCTCGCTGAACGACCCCGCGATCAACAAGCTGATCGACGACGCCGCGGTCAACACCGACAAGGCGGCCCGCGAGAAGATCTACGCGGAGATCGACAAGAAGGTCATGGAGAGCGCGGTCTACGTCCCGCTGACCTACTTCAAGGTGTTCCTGTACCGCTCGGACACCGCCACCAACGTCGTCTCCACCTCGGCCTTCTCGGGTGAGTACGACTACCTGAACATCGGTACGACCAAGTAAGAGCCTGGCTCCGCATCCCTGAAGGCAGGTGAAGGCAGCGGCGCCCGCCGCCGTCCGGAAGATCCCGGACGGCGGCGGGCCGCCGGAGCCGCCCAACTGTGTTTGCCTACATCCTCCGCAGGACGCTCGCGGCCGTGGTGCTGCTGCTGGTGGTCAGCGCGGTCACCTTCGCGATCTTCTTCCTGCTGCCGCGCCTGGCCGGCGAGACGACCGACCAGCTGGCCACGCAGTACATCGGGAAGAACCCGTCCCCCGAAGCGGTCGCGGCGGTCAAGAAGAACCTCGGCTTCGACCAGCCGATCTACGTCCAGTACGGGCGCTTCCTCAAGGCGCTGGTCACCGGGGCCGAGTACAAGTTCGGCCCGGACGCGGCCACCTGCCACGTGCCCTGCTTCGGCTACTCCTTCAAGAACCACCTGGAGGTCTGGCCCGAGCTGACCAAGCGCATCCCGATCACGCTGTCGCTGGCCGTCGGTGCGGCCGTGCTCTGGCTGGTCTCCGGCGTCACCACCGGCGTCATCTCTGCGCTCAAGCCGCGCTCGATCTTCGACCGGCTCTCCATGGGCATCGCCCTGGCCGGCGTCTCGCTGCCCGTCTTCTTCACCGGCGCGCTGCTGCTCACGCTCTTCAGCTACGAGTGGCCGATCCTGGACAACCTGCAGTACGTCAACTTCACCGACGACCCGCTGATGTGGGCCCGCAACCTGATCCTCCCCTGGATCTCGCTGGCCTTCCTCTACTCCGCGCTCTACGCCCGGCTCACCCGCGCCGGCATGCTGGAGACGATGAGCGAGGACTACATCCGCACCGCCCGGGCCAAGGGCCTTGTCGAGCGCAAGGTCGTCGTCAAGCACGGACTGCGCTCCGCGCTCACCCCGGTCGTCACCATCTTCGGCATGGACCTCGGCCTGCTGCTCGGCGGTGCGCTCATCACCGAGCAGGTCTTCTCGCTCCAGGGCGTCGGCGCCTTCGCGGTCTCCGCGATCGCCGACAACGACCTGCCGAAGATCCTCGGCGTCACCCTGCTCGCAGCCTTCTTCATCGTTCTCTGCAACCTCGTGGTTGACCTCCTGTACGCCGCTGTCGACCCCCGGGTGAGGCTGTCGTGACCGAGCTCCAGAAGACCCCGGCGCCCGTGGCCGCCCCGACGGGGGACCCGTTCCTCTCCGTCCGGGACCTGCGGATCCACTTCGACACCGACGACGGCCTGGTCCGCTCGGTCGACGGGGTCAGCTTCGACCTGCACAAGGGCCGGACCCTCGGCATCGTCGGCGAGTCCGGCTCCGGCAAGTCGGTCACCTCGCTCGGCATCATGGGCCTGCACCGCTCCAAGCGGGCCCGGATCAGCGGCGAGATCCGCCTCGACGGCGAGGACCTGATCGCGGCCGGCCCCGAGCGGGTCCGGCAGCTGCGCGGCCGCGAGATGGCGATGATCTTCCAGGACCCGCTGACCGCGATGCACCCGTACTACACGGTCGGGGCGCAGATCGTGGAGGCCTACCGGGTGCACCACCCGCAGGCCACCAAGAAGCAGGCCCGGGCCCGCGCGGTCGAGATGCTCGACCGGGTCGGCATCCCGCAGCCCGACCGCCGCGTCGACGACTACCCGCACCAGTTCTCCGGCGGCATGCGCCAGCGCGCCATGATCGCCATGGCACTGGTCAACGACCCCTCGCTGCTGATCGCCGACGAGCCCACCACCGCCCTGGACGTCACCGTCCAGGCGCAGATCCTGGACCTCATCCGCGATCTCCAGCAGGAGTTCGGCTCGGCCGTCATCATCATCACCCACGACCTCGGGGTGGTCGCCGAACTCGCCGACGACATCCTGGTCATGTACGGCGGCAAGTGCGTCGAGCGCGGTCCCGCCGACACCCTCTTCGACGCGCCCGAACACCCCTACACCTGGGGCCTGCTGGGCTCGATGCCGCGCCTCGACCGCGAGCTCCAGGAGCGGCTCGTCCCGGTCAAGGGCACCCCGCCCAGCCTGATCAACGTGCCCACCGGCTGCGCCTTCCACCCGCGCTGCCCGTACGCCGCGCTGACCGACGGCCGATCCGCCAGTGAGACCCCCGTGCTGACCGAGGCCGCGCCCGGGCACCACGCGGCCTGCCACCTCGCCACCGCCGACCGGCACCGCATCTTCACCGAAGAGATCGCGCCCCGGCTGTGAGCCCGGCCTCGTACCACCATTCTGGAGAGAACCGATGACGGAGACTCAGGCGGCAGCCCCCTCGCCTTCGAACAAGGTGCCG
Source organism: Kitasatospora sp. NPDC032757 (assembly GCF_055579305.1). Lineage (NCBI taxonomy): Bacteria > Bacillati > Actinomycetota > Actinomycetes > Kitasatosporales > Streptomycetaceae > Kitasatospora > Kitasatospora sp. NPDC032757. The sequence goes on from NZ_JBVINN010000004.1 coordinate 443,139, forward strand.
GCGCCCTCGCCCGCTCCCGACCGCGAGCCGCTGCTCCGGGTGACCGGACTGACACGGCACTTCCCGATCCACGGCGGGCTGTTGCGCCGCCAGACCGGTGCGGTGCGGGCCGTCGACGGCATCGACTTCACCGTCAACGCGGGGGAGACCCTCGGCGTGGTCGGCGAGTCCGGCTGCGGCAAGTCGACCATGGGGCGGCTCGTCACCAGGCTCGACGAACCCACCGGCGGGAAGATCGAGTTCGAGGGCACCGACATCACCCACCTGGGCACGGGTGCGATGCGGCCGCTGCGCCGCGACATCCAGATGATCTTCCAGGACCCGTACTCCTCGCTGAACCCCCGGCACACCGTCGGCACCATCGTCGGCGCACCGTTCAGGCTGCAGAAGGCCGACCCGGCCGGCGGGGTCAAGAAGGCCGTCCAGGAGCTGCTGGAGCTGTGCGGGCTCAGCCCCGAGCACTACAACCGGTACCCGCACGAGTTCTCCGGCGGCCAGCGCCAGCGCATCGGCATCGCCCGGGCGCTCGCCCTGCGGCCCAAGATGGTCGTCGCCGACGAGCCGGTCTCCGCGCTCGACGTCTCCATCCAGGCGCAGGTGGTCAACCTGCTGGACGACCTCCAGCGCGAGCTCGGCCTGACCTACCTGATCATCGCGCACGACCTCTCGGTGGTCCGGCACGTCTCCGACCGGGTCGCCGTGATGTACCTCGGCAAGATCGTCGAGATCGCCGACCGGGACTCGCTCTACGCGAGCCCGATGCACCCCTACACCAACGCGCTGATGTCCGCCGTCCCGGTGCCCGACCCGCGCCGCCGGCAGCAGGGCGGGCGCGAGCGGATCCTGCTCAAGGGCGACGTGCCGTCCCCGATCAACCCGCCGTCCGGCTGCCGGTTCCGCACCCGCTGCTGGAAGGCCCAGGAGATCTGCGCCACCCAGGAGCCGCCGCTGGCCGCGCTCAAGACCGGGCACCAGGTGGCGTGTCACTTCCCCGAGCGGAGCGAGGGGAACGACTAGCGGGGTCCCGAGCGGAGCGAGGGGAACGACTAGCGGGGTCCCGAGCGGGCAAGGGGAACGACTGGCGGGGTCCCGAGCGGAGTGTGGGGAACGGCCGGCGGCGCGTCCGGAGCGGGCGAGGGGAACGGCCGGCGGTGTCCGGAGAGCGCGCCGTCCGGGGCCGCCGGCAGAACGCCCGCCTCGGCGTGACGTCCGTCCCCTCCGTCTGACGCGATGCGGAGGGGAAGGTTCCGCTGGTCCATAGTTGTCCGGTGACCTCGCAGATCTTCCCCTCCGACGTCCAGCAGTCGCTGGACCTGATCGGCATCTTCGCCTTCGCCCTCTCCGGAGGGCTGCTCGCCGTCCGCAAGAACATGGACATCTTCGGGATCTGTGTGCTGGCGGAGGTCACCGCCCTCGGCGGCGGGGTGATGCGCGACCTGGTCATCGGGGCCACGCCGGTAGCCGCCTTCACCAACCTCGGGTACTTCGTCACGCCGCTGGTGGCCGGTCTGGTCGTGTTCTTCCTGCACCCCGAGGTCGAGCGGATCAACCGCGCCGTGCAGACCCTCGACGCGCTCGGCCTCGGCCTGTTCTGCGTGACCGGCACGGCCAAGGCCCACGACTACGGCCTCGGCGCGGTGGCCGCCGTCGCGCTCGGCATGGTGACGGCCGCCGGCGGCGGCGTGATGCGCGACGTGCTGGCCGGGGAGATCCCCTCGCTGCTCCGCTGGGACCGGGAGATCTACGCCGTCCCGGCGCTGGTGGGTTCCGCGCTGGTGGTGGTGCTGATCGGCCTCGACCGGCTCACCGCGTTCACCGGCACGGCCGCCGCGCTGACCGCCTTCGTGCTCAGGATGCTCGCCCTCAAGTACGGCTGGCGTGCGCCGCGGGCCTGGCACCGCAACGGTTCTCGCACCAGCGAGGAGTAGGCGAACCCCCGTACGCCAGCGAGATCGCCTCGGCCGTGCAGAGCAGCTCCGGGAGCAGCCGGACCAGCTCGAACGGGGCCATCTCGTACGTCGGGGCGCTCACCGCGCAGGCGGCCACCGGCCGCCCGGCACTGCCCGCCACCGGCGCGGCCACACAGGCCACCGGCTCCCGGTGCTCGGCCGACTCCGCCGCCCAGCCCTGGCGGCGGACCTTGGCCAGATCGGCCGGCAGCTCGTCCTCGCGGACACCGCCCTCGGGCAGTCCGGCCAGCAGCACCCGGCCGATCGCGGTGCCGGCCGCCGGGGCCCGCCGCCCGATCCGGGACGCCCGGCCGGCCCCCGGGTGCCAGCGGCCGGCCACCTCGTCCAGGTAGAGCACCTCGCCGTCCTGCAGGACGGCGAGCTGGACGGTCACGCCGAACCGCCGGTTCAGAGCGGCCAGGTAGGGCGCCGCGATCTGCCGGACGTCGATCTCCTCCAGCGCCCGGTGGGCGAGCGACAGGAGCCGGCCGCCGAGCCGGTAGCGCCGGTCGGACTGGCGGTGGACGAAGCCGTGCTCCTCCAGCGTGCGCAGCAGCCGCAGCGCGGTGGACTTGTGCACGCCGATGCTGTTCGCGGCCTGTTCGAGGGTCACCGGGCCGTCGCCGAGGGATCCGAGCAGGGTGAGCGCGCGATCGACCGACTGCGACATCGCGCCCCCAGTCCTGTCCCGTGCGGCCCGTCCGGTTCGGCCTCTTGTGCGGTGGGCCGCCAGGCTAACCGCTCGCCCCGGCGAGCGGCCAAACCGGCCCCGGACGCGGGTGTCCGGCGGGCCGGGGGGTCCGTCACCGCTGCCGGGTGGCCGGATTGCACCGGTGGCCCGACCGGTGGCCGACCGCCCTCTACAATCGTGTGGTTATGCCATACCTGGACCATGCGGCGACCACGCCGATGCTGCCCGAGGCGATCGCCGCGATGACGGCACACCTCGGGGTCGTCGGCAACGCCTCCTCCCTGCACGCATCCGGCCGCCGGGCCCGCCGCGTCGTCGAGGAGGCCCGCGAGTCGCTCGCCGAGTCGCTGGGCGCGCGCCCCAGCGAGATCGTCCTCACCGGCGGAGGCACCGAGTCCGACAACCTCGCCGTCAAGGGCCTCTATTGGGCCCGCCGCGACGCCGACCCGGTCCGGACCAGGGTGCTCAGCAGCCCGGTCGAGCACCACGCGGTGCTGGACGCCGTGCACTGGCTCTCCGAGCACGAGGGCGCCACCGTCGAGTACCTGCCGGTGGACGGCCTCGGCCGGGTGCACCCGGCCGCGCTGCGCGAGGCGATCGAACGCGACCCGGCGTCCGTGGCGCTGGTCACCGTGATGTGGGCCAACAACGAGGTCGGCACCGTCCAGCCCGTCGTCGAACTCGCCGCCGTGGCCGCCGAGTACGGCATCCCGATGCACGCCGACGCCGTCCAGGCGCTCGGCCAGGTCCCGGTCTCCTTCGCCGAGTCCGGGCTCACCGCGCTCACCGTCACCGGCCACAAGATCGGCGGCCCCTACGGCATCGGCGCCCTGCTGCTCTCCCGCGGCGCCACCCCCGTCCCGCTGCTGCACGGCGGCGGCCAGGAGCGCGACGTCCGCTCCGGCACGCTGGACGCGCCCGCCGCCGCGGGCTTCGCGGCCGCGGCGGCCCTGGCAGCCGAACGGCGGGCCGAGCACGCCGTCGTGCTGGGTGCGCTCCGCGACGAACTGGTCGCCTCGGTGCTGGCCGCCGTCCCCGACGCGATCCTCAACGGCGACCCGGCCACCGAGGGCCGGCTGCCCGCCAACGCGCACTTCTCCTTCCCCGGCTGCGAGGGCGACGCGCTGCTGATGCTGCTCGACGCCCAGGGCATCGAGTGCTCCACCGGCTCGGCCTGCTCCGCCGGCGTTCCGCAGCCCAGCCACGTCCTGCTGGCGATGGGCGTCGACCCGCTGCTGGCCCGCGCGTCGCTCCGCTTCTCGCTGGGCCACACGTCGAGCCGGGAGGACGTCTCCGCGCTGGCCGCGGCCATCGCCCCGGCCGTCCAGCGGGCCCGCAACGCGGGGCTCGCGGCGGCGGCCCGGGCCCGGTAGATCCCGGTCGGGCGCCGGTGCGGCTCACGTACTCTTGTTGGCATCATGACTGACTTCCCCGGTGCCCCGACCGCCCCGTCCACTGGCCGCCTGCGTGTGCTCGCGGCGATGTCCGGAGGGGTGGACTCCGCCGTCGCCGCCGCCCGCGCCGCCGAAGCGGGCCACGAGGTGACCGGCGTGCACCTGGCCCTGTCGGCCAACCCGCAGTCCTTCCGCACCGGCGCCCGCGGCTGCTGCACCATCGAGGACTCCCGCGACGCCCGCCGCGCCGCCGACGTCATCGGCATCCCGTTCTACGTGTGGGACCTCGCCGAGCGGTTCCGCGAGGACGTCATCGACGACTTCGTCGCCGAGTACGCCGCCGGCCGCACGCCCAACCCGTGCCTGCGCTGCAACGAGAAGATCAAGTTCGCCGCGCTGCTCGACAAGGCGATCGCCCTCGGCTTCGACGCCGTCTGCACCGGCCACTACGCCCGGATCGTCGACCTGCCGTCCGGCGAGCGCCAGCTCCACCGCGCCGTGGACGCCGCCAAGGACCAGTCGTACGTCCTCGGCGTGCTCGACGCCGACCAGCTCGCCCACTCGCTCTTCCCGCTCGGCGACACCACCAAGGACGTCATCCGGGAGGAGGCCGAGCGCCGCGGCCTCGCCGTCGCGAAGAAGCCGGACAGCCACGACATCTGCTTCATCGCCGACGGCGACACCCAGGGCTTCCTGGCCAAGCACCTCGGCACCGCCACCGGCGACATCCTCGACGCCGACGGCACCAAGGTCGGCGAGCACGACGGCGCCTACGGCTTCACCATCGGCCAGCGCAAGGGCCTGCGGATCGGCCGCCCGGCGGCGGACGGCAAGCCGCGCTACGTCCTCGACATCTCCCCGGTGAACAACACCGTCACCGTCGGCCCCGTCGAAGGCCTCGACGTGACCGGGCTGACCGCCATCCGCCCCCGCTGGTGCGGCACCGAGCCGCTCGTCGACGGCCGCTACACCGCCCAACTCCGCGCCCACGGCGAGGAGGTCCCGGTGACGGCTTCGGTCGTCGACGGCGAACTGCGGGTCCAGCTCGATTCCGCGGTCCGCGGCATCGCCCCCGGCCAGGCAGTGGTGCTCTACGACGGCACCCGCGTCGTCGGCTCCGCCACCATCGCGACGACGGAGCGCCCGACGGTCCGGGCGTAGGCGCCACGGCGTCGGTCGGGTGGGTGGTCACCGCGCTCGGTTGCGGCCGCCGCCGACGAGCACCTCGACTCCGAGGCCGTCGCCTTGAGCGCAGTGGACACCCCGCGCCCCGCGGGACCGCCGCGGCGGCGGTCCGCCTCTCAGGGTTGCGGGGCCAGCTCCCTTAGGGGGCGGTGCCCGCCCGGTGAGACCGGGGCAGGACATCGGCGCGGAGCCCTACTCCACAAGTTTGGTCATGAACCCATCCCGGCGCCGTACGGGGCGCGGCCGCGGCGGAACCGAGACTTGAGGAGTACTGCGACACCGAATTCCACACAGGGGGCCGGCATGGTTCTGCGTACTGGACGAACGATTTCCGCTCTGACGGCCGGCGCGGTGACAGCCGTGCTGGCGGTGTCCATGGCCCCGGCGACGGCGTTCGCGGCGGAGGACGAGACGCTTCAGAAGTACGGGCGGCAGCAACTCCGGTGGCAGAGCTGCGGCGCGGACCGCCCGTCGTCCCTGGAGTGCACGAAGGTCAGAGTGCCGCTGGACTACGGCGATGCCGGGGGCCGGACCATCGACCTCGCGGTGTCGCGGGTCAAGGCGGCCAGTGCGGCGAAGCGGCACGGCGTGATGCTGATGAACCCCGGCGGGCCGGGCGCCCCGGGGCTGACCATGCCCGCGGAGATGGAGCCGCTGCTGCCGGCGCAGGTGCGCGAGCAGTTCGACCTGATCGGGTTCGACCCGCGCGGTGCCGGGCAGAGTTCACCGCTCGGCTGCGAGCTGACGGCTGACGAGCAGACCTTCCAACACCCTTACTCGGCCCAGACGTTCGCGCAGGACGTGGCCCGGGCCCGGGCAGTGGCGGACAAGTGCTGGGCCAAGGCCGGGGACCTGCTGCCGCACATCACCACCCGCAACACGGCACGGGACATGGACGTCGTCCGCGCGGCCCTGGGGGAGCGGAGGATCTCCTACTTCGGATACTCCTACGGCACCTACCTGGGCGCCGTCTACACGCAGATGTTCCCCCAGCGAGCGGACCGCTTCGTGCTCGACAGCGCGCTCGACCCGGCCCTCGCGTGGCGCGGCCTGCTCCGGGGCTCGTCCGAAGGCGCCGAACTGGCCTTCACCCGCTGGACGCAGTGGGCCGCCGCGCGCAACGTAACGTACGGGCTGGGCGCCACCCCGGAGCAGGTCCGGGCGGCGTACTGGGACCTGATCGCGAGTGCCGACCGCTCACCCGTCCCGATCGCGGGCGAACTGCTCAGCGGTGACGCCATCCGGGCCAGATACGCCGACTTCGTCCGGGTCGAGGCCGTCACCCCCTGGATCGTCGCGCTGAAGGCCGCCGCTACGGGCACACCGGCGGGCACACCGGCGGGGACCACGGCGGCTGCGGACCCCGCCCCGGTCCGGCCCGCCGGCACGGGGGCGGGGAAGGGGGCAGCGACGGGGGCCTTCGACGCACAGGTCCCGGCGGACAACGTGTCCGCCGTCGTGTGGGCCGTCTTCTGCGGGGACACCCGCAGCTGGCCGCGCGACCCCGAGCAGTACCGCCGGGACGCGGTCCGGGACCGGGCCGCCCGCCCGCTGGCCGGCGACCTGGGATCCAACATCCAGCCGTGCGCCTTCTGGAAGTCGGCCGCCCGCGAACCGGCCACCGTGGTGAGCAACGACGTCAACGCCCTGATCGTGCAGAACCAGTGGGACCCGCAGGCGACGCTGGCCATGGCCCAGGGCATGCGGCGGGCCCTGCACGGCGCCCGCATGGTCACGGTGGCGGGCGGTGAGGGGCACGGCGTGGTGGTGGCCGGCCCGTCCTGCGCGGACGCCACCGTCACCCGCTACCTGACCACGGGCCGGCTCCCCGCGAAGGACCTCACCTGCGGCAGCCAGGGTGTTTGATCCGCATCGTCCGGCTGACCCGCGGCCGGCAGCGGGCGCGCCGCTGTTCTGAACGAGCCTGGGGCCTGACCGTCCGTATTGGACGGTCAGGCCCCAGGCCGTGTCACGTGTGCTGCGGCACGGGGTTGTCGGGGGAGTCCAGCCAGACGTACTGCCCGTCCGGGGCGACCGTCAGGCCGAACCGCTCGTATCCGGGGCAGCCCTGGTCGGCCCACCACCGGTACGCGGCGGCCACCTCGTCCCACAGTCTGCGGGGGCCGGACTGGTACACCTCGTACTCCGTGCGGCCCTCCTCGTAGTCGGCGGAGGCCCACGACAGGGTGTCGCGGCTGTAGAGCCAGAGCGTGTACGCGCCGCTGTCGTAGCGCTCCGCCCGCCAGAACGCCCCGGGCGCGCCCGCCCCGATGACGAACTGCTCGAACCACCCGCCCGTGTCCGGCGGGGCGAGAGTGGTCATGCTCCTCACCCCGTCGGCAGGCCACTCCTGCCCGTGCAGGTAGTCCTCGAAGGGCGGCCGGTCCGTGCGCTGCTGGCGCAGCCGCATGAACGCCGAACTCCGGGTGAACCTGCCGCTCGCGCCGGTCCCGTCATCGTTCACGGCCAGCCGGACGATCTGCTCGCCGCCGTACTCGGTGCCGAACGGGGCGACGATGATCCCGCCGGGGGCCGTCTGTTCCAGCCACGCCGGAGGGATCTCCAGCAGGGAGCACGTGGCGATCACCCGGTCGTACGGAGCGCCCGTTGCCCACCCTGCCCGACCGTCGCCCTCGACCACGGTCGGCCCGAGTCCGGCCCGGTCCAGGTTCTCCCGGGCACCGCGAGCAACGTCCGGGTCGTACTCGACGGTCACCACGTTGGGGCCGCCCAGGCGGTGCGCCAGCAGGCCGGCGTTCCAGCCGGTCCCGGCGCCGATCTCCAGCACCCTGTCGCCCGGGCGCACGTCGAGGTCCTGGAGCATCGAGAACACCATGGTCGGCATGGAGTTGGACGAACTCGGCGTCGTGCCGAGTCCGTCGCCCTCGTGGTCCCCGTCGTCCCACTGCGTGGTCAGCGGGATGTCCGAGCAGACCGCCCTCCGCCACGCCTCGGGGTCCTGCGACCGGTGCACCACGGGGGTCTGCTCGGTGCCGTCCGCGATGCCCGGCCAGATCCGATCCGGGACGAACAGCTCACGGGGCACTGCCTTGAAGGAGGGGAGCCAGTCCGAGGAGAGCGCGCCGCCGGCCACCAGCGCGGAGGCGAGCCCCAGGGGGCCCGCCTCCTTGTGCGTCTCGCCGGTCACTTGCCGCCGCCGCCCGCCGGGGCCGAACCGTCCGAGGTGTTGCCACCCTCGTCGGAGCCCCCGCCGCCGTGCCCGGCGCCCTTGTTGCTGTCGTCCTGCTGCTTGCCGCCCTTGCCGTCGCCGGAGCCGCCTCCGCGCTTACCCATGTCGTACCTCCCTGCTGGTCGGGCCGACAGGCGGTCGCCTGCCGGGGTGTTGCCTGGCCGCCCCTCGCATCCTCCAGGAGGCATGCCGGGCGGCAGCTCCCCGAGGGCGCGCGACCGCTCTCGGGGATGGCTTCGCTGTCATGTTGGATTGCTCTTCCCGGACAGCGAAAAGCCGGTGGGGTTACTGCCTGTTGCCGGCTTGACCTGCCCGGGCGCTACCGGTCCGGCGGCCGGGGCGACGGCTGGCCCACGGGCTTCGGCCTGGGCGGCGGCGGGGACTGCGGGGTGGCCATGGCGGTGCTCCTCTCGATCGGTGGTGTGGCGGTGTCCTGCCGCGAGATCAGCGGGTGTGTCCGGCCAGCACGAGTGCGGCAGCGGCGAGGTGCAACAGGGCCGCCGCCGACACGGCGTAGGCGGTCCAGGCGCGGAGGGGTTCGAAGGCTTCGGCGTCGCCGGGGTGTCGCCTCGTGGGCAGGTCGGTCACCGGGCGATGTCGGCATGGACGATCTTGCCGAACGGCTCGACCGTGACCCCCCACCGGCCGCCCGTGAGTTGGTGGACGAGGCCGAGCCCACGGTGGCATTCGTCGTCGTCGGAGGCGCGGAGAAGGACGGGCAGGGACCGCGAGCCGTCCCGCACCGAGATCCGCACGGCTTCATCGGCGATGAGCGTGACGGTGACAGTCATGAACAGCTGGCAGCCGGTCTTCGCCGCGTTGGTCACCAGCTCACTGGTGACCAACGCGGCGGTGTCGATCAGCTGGGGCAGTCCCCAGCTCGTCAGTTGGTCTCTGACCAGCCGCCGAGCCTGGCCCACCGATTCGGGCTGGTAGGCCAGGCATAAGGCCGCCGACTCGGTGAGCTCGCCGACGGTCGGCTCCGCGATGACAGTTACCAGAGGGCGGAGCAACTGCTTGCTGCCATAGCCGGTGCCAGCCGACAACATGGTGGGTCGAGGCATCGAGGTCACTCCCACGGGTGGTTTGGTGGATCCCTCGCCGTTGGTTGATGCGCTGGCGAGGTATTCCTAGTTCACCGTTCCGGGAAGGCCCGTGGGTCAAGCGAGACCGGACGTTTCACCGGACGTTTCGCGCATGGCGGGCGTTCTTCGGTGGGAGGGTGTCCTAGTCGTAGGTCTGCTGAGGGGGGTTTGTGTCAGCGCTGCCATTAGCCGATCAGCGGAAAGCCGCTGGATACACCCAAGAGGCGTTTGTTGCGGCGTTCTCGGACATGGCGCGGCGCATGGGAGTTGACGCGGCCGTGAGTGTGCGCCAGCTCCGTCGGTGGGAGTCGCTCAATCCGCCCTTGCCGCACCCCGGGCAACAGGCTGTACTGGAAGCATTGTTGGGTGTTCCACTTGCCGAACTCGGGTTCACCGTCCCGTTAGAGCGGGTCCACAGCACACCGAAGGGCGGGCGCCAGGAAGACGTGTTGCACCGTCGACAATTCGTCGTAGACGTCGGAGCCCTCCTCGGCGCCTCCGCCCTCCCCGCCGCGCGGACCGGCCGGCGCATCGGCACGATCGACGTTAGGGCCTTCCAGTCGGACATTGCCGGGCTGTATGCCATTGATCATTCGCGCGGCGGCCGAGTCGCTCGGCAGGCTGCCACGCGCGTGCTGAGGGGCATGGAGAAGGTCATGACCGATGGGGTGTACCTCGCCCCCGTCGGGCGTGAACTTCACGTCCTGGTCGGAACGTTGCACTCTCACCTCGGATGGATCGAGTTCGACGCGGGGAGGTCGGCGGCGGCCCGCGTGGCGTGCACAGAGGCGCTGGCTTCGGCCCGTCTGGTGGACAATCCGTTGTTGGAAGTCCGGGCGCTCGACAGCCTGTCCCTGCTCGCGGTTGAGCAGAAACGGCCATGGGAAGCGGTCGCGGCCGCGACCGCCGCCGGAGAGATCGCACAGGTGCACGGCGGACCGAGAGTGAAATCAGTGGTCGCGCTGCGGCAGGCTCGGGCGCTTTCGTCGGCCGGTGACCATCCGGGGGCCCGCCGGGCTCTGTCACAGGCTCTGACGTGGCAAGACAGGTCCGACAGGGACACTGACGCACCCCCGTGGACGGCGTTCGCCGGTCAGGTTGAGGTGGACTATGCGACGGCCGCGTGGCATGTGGAGACCGGGCACCTGGCGTACGCGGTCCCGTTCCTTCGGTCCGCCGTTGACCGGCTCGGTCCGACATACAGCCGAAACGCGGCACTGTACCGGGCGCGTTTGGCTGAGGTACTGATGAAGGCGGGCGAGATCGAGGAAGCCTGTGCCGAGGCGGTTGCCAGTGCCAATGCCGCGCAAGGGATGGCCTCGGCTCGGCTCGCTGACCGGCTGCGTACGGTGGCAGCCTCGGCCGCGGGCGTGGACACAGCGGCGGCACGGGACTGTGTCGAGGAGCTCCGGGTGCTCGGTGTCGCGGTGCAGAAACGGAGGACGGCGTGACGGTGACGGTGCAGCTTCTTGACGGAGAGGAAACAGCAGCTCTTGAGCCACAATTGAAGATGGTGTTTGCGGAGGCGTTCGCGGAGCCCCCGTACGGGGAGGGGCCGGCCGACGTGGAGCGGGCGTTCCGCCGGTTCCGCTCGCAGGTCCGTCGCCGCGGCTTCCGAGCCGCTGTCGCCTTCGACGGCGACACCGTAGTGGGCATGGCTTACGGCTACCCGCTGTCGGCAGGCACCGGATGGTGGGACACGCTGACTGATCCCGTGCCCGACGATCTCAGGCGGGAAGACGGAAAACGCACGTTCGGTCTCTTCGAGCTGGCCGTCCGACCGGCCCGGCGTCGTCAAGGCGTCGCCACCCGGATGCATCGCGTCCTCGTCGAGGGTCTCGACAACGCCCGGGTGATGCTGAACAGCCGACCGGAGGCCACTGCGGCGCAGGCGTCCTACCGTGCATGGGGCTACCGGCGGGTCGGCTCAGCGATCCCCTGGGAGGGCGCGGCCCGGCACGACGTGATGGTCCTCGACCTCGTCTGATCCGCCGCCCACGTCGGGGTTGGGAGACTGGGATTGACCGAGCATCGCGAGCCGTTCCTGTACGTCGTCTGCGCGTCTGGCATCGCCGCAGCCCGCGCGTGCGAGCACTCACCGCAGCGAATCTATGACTGTCCGTCAAATCCGCTGCTCTCGTGGCATAAACTGCAATGGCCACCGCCCAGTCGGGCGGTGGCCATTTCCACGCGTACGCCTACAACTTGGCGGTTCCGGCGCACGCGTCTACCAACCTCGGCCAGTATGCCAGCCGTGCTGTCTTCCGGCTCGCATATCGGCCACGAAAGGTCGAACGTGCACGTCGTCACCACCGAGGCCCTCGCCCTCGCCCGTCCCACCGGCACCCCGCCCGCGAACGAGTTCCGGATCCGGGTCGGGCAGTGGATGCAGAGCGTCCCGACCGGCGGGCCCTGGAAGTCCCTCGGGCCGTCCTTCGTCCTCTTCCTCATGCACGCCGCGCAGAAGGCCGACGCGGACGGGACCAACCTCCACTGCCCGCCGTCCAATCTCTGGTTCTCCCGCGCCTGCCGGGTCTCCAAGGACTCCGTCCCCGGCTTCTATCGCGCCGCCGAGGCGGCAGGGGTCATGGCCCTCGCCCATGGCCCCTCCGGCACCCGGGTGCGCGGCTACGCCGTCACCATGCCCCTGGGCGGCGTCCCCGACTGGGACGCCGCCCTCTCCGTCCTGCGCGCCGACGCCCGGCGCGTCAAGCAGGAGCTGCTCCGCTGCGACGCCGGTGAGCCCGCACGTGCGGAGTCGGCGAAGTCCGCACGTGCGGTGTTGCCGCAACCGCGTTGCGGGGAGCGGACATCCGCACGTGCGGAGTCGGGAAAGTCCGCACGTGAAGGCTCGAAGCTCCGCACGTGCGGACAGAACCAGGAAGTCCCTTACCAGGTAGAGCAGATGGTTGCTGTTGCGGTGACAGCTACCACTCCGCGCGCGAGCGAAGCGCCCGCGCCGGTACCGCTGCCGCCGTCCGACCGTACGGGCTGGGAGCGGATGACCGAGCATCTGCCACCCGACCTCCAGGAGCCCGCCCGCGCCGTCCCGGAGGATGACCTGCTGCGCCGGGTCACCACCATGGCCATCCAGGCCGACTGGGCGTCCCCGGGGTGGCTCGCCGCCCGCCTGGCGTCCCACCGGCCGGAGGATGCCCCCGCCGCCGCCCCTGCGGACCGTCTCGCCGCCGGTCTGGTCGCCGTCCTGTGTGTCCTCTCGGACCGGCATGCCCGCGGTGGGTCGGGGCTCCTATCCTCCTGCGCATGAGCAACGACGCTGGGAAGCCCCAGCCAATGCCGCTCCACTCGGTGTCCGTCGCCGGGGTCGTCGTACGTGAGGACGGCCGGGTGCTGGCGATCCGCCGGGCCGACAACGGCACCTGGGAGCCCCCGGGCGGGGTGCTGGAGCTGTCCGAGTCCATCGAGGACGGGGTGCGGCGTGAGGTCCACGAGGAGACGGGGGTCGAGATCGCAGTCGACCGGCTGACCGGGGTGTACAAGAACACCAGCCGTGGCATCGTCGCCCTCGTCTTCCGTTGCCACCCCGAGGGCGGGTCCGAGCAGCTCTCGGCCGAGTCGACCGCGGTCGCCTGGCTCACGCCCGCCGAGGTGTCCGACCGCATGGCCGAGGTCTACGCCGTGCGCGTGCTGGACGCGCTTCGGGGTGACGCGGCACCGAGTATCCGTGTTCACGATGGCCGGCACGTGCTTGGCCGGCAGTCGTCGGATGCGCAATCGTCGATGATGTCCGAGGCACCCTCCGGCGAGGACGGCATGACCTTCTACGGGCAGCACCGCGACTTCGTCGAGGAGTTGGAGCGGATCGCCCCCGAAGGCGTCCGGATCGAATGGTCCGGAGACACGCTGATCATGCAGGCGGTGCCGTCGAACATCCACCAGCTCAACGTCGCCCAGGTGCGCAGGCAGTTCGAGCAGCACGCTCCTGACGGCTATCTCCCCAGCGAGCGGAGCGAGATCGTCAGCCCGGATGTCTCCAAGGGACGCGAGCCGGACCTGACCTACCTTCCGGTGGACGTCCTCTCCCGGTCGGGCAACAAGGCTCCTGCTGCGGAGGCCCTGATCGCCGTGGAGATCGTCTCGCCGTCCAATCCGGGCAACGACTGGATGGACAAGCTGCACGACTACGCCGTGATGCGCATCCCCCTGTACCTGATCGTGGACCCGCGCCAGGAGACGGTGACGCTGTTCTCCGAGCCGAACCATGACCGGTACCACACCCGCAGCGACCGGAAGTTCGGCGACGCGATCGGCATCCCGGAGCCCTTCGGCTTCACGCTGGGCCTGTCGGAGCTCGTCCCGTACAAGGACTGACCCTTTGAGTTCGCCGGCTGGCGCCCGCCCTGTTCGGCCGGTGGCGCGTAATGCCGGTGAGAAGGATCATCGGGGCGTGATAGACCGGGGAGCACTATGAATATCACTGTCTTCTGCTCCGCGTACTCCCTCGACGACCGCTACACCGGCCCCGCTGCCGAGTTCGCCAGGCTTCTCGGGGAAGGCGGCCACACCCTCGTCTGGGGTGGCTCGAACGCCGGGTTGATGGGTCTGCTCGCGGACGGGGTGAAGGCGGCCGGCGGCAAGCTGGTCGGTGTCCTCGTCGAGCTGCTCAGGCACAAGGGGTACGAGGGTGCCGACGAGCTCGTCATGACCAGGGACCTCGCCGAGCGCAAGGCGCAGCTGCTGATGCGCGCCGACGCGGTGGTCGTGCTGGTCGGTGGCCTCGGCACGCTGGACGAGGTGACCGAGGTGCTGGAGCTGAAGAAGCACGCGCTGCACGACAAGCCGGTGATCGTCCTCGACACCGAGGGGTTCTACGCGGGCCTGCGCACGCAGCTGGAGCGGATGGACGCCGAGGGCTTCCTGCCGCGCCCGCTCGGGGAACTGATCAACTTCGCGGACACTCCGGCTCAGGTCTTCGACCAGCTCAAGGCCTGAGAGGATCAGGGCCATGGCTGCACATCTGATCACCGGCGCGGGCTCCGGCATCGGCGCCGTCCTCGCCGAACGTCTCGCCGAGCGCGGGGACGAACTCTGGCTGCTGGCCCGCGACGCCCGCCGGGGCGCCGAGCTGCGGGAACGCTTCCCCGACGCCCGGACGCTGGTCGGGGACCTCAAGGACCCGGCCAAGCTGTCCTGGGCCTTCGGCCACCAGGCGCTCCCGGTCGAACTGGACTCGCTGCTGCACGTGGCGGGTGTGGTCGAGCTCGGCCAGGTCGGTGAACTGCCGGTCAAGGCCTGGCAGGAGACCCTGAACGTCAACCTGGTCGCCCCCGCCGAGCTGACCCGGCTGCTGCTGCCCTCGCTGCGGCTGGTCAAGGGCCACGTGGTGTTCGTCAACTCCGGCGCGGGCCTCAACGCCCATGCCGACTGGTCGGCGTACGCGGCGAGCAAGCACGGGCTGAGGGCGCTCGCCGACTCGCTGCGCCAGGAGGAGCACGCCAACGGCGTCCGGGTCACCTCGGTCTACCCGGGCCGCACCGCCACCGCGATGCAGGTCAAGGTGCACCAGCAGGAGGGCAAGGCGTACGACGCGGACCGCTGGATCGAGCCGGAGTCGGTGGCGAAGGCGATCCTCGCCGCGCTCGACGCCTCGCGCGACGCGGAGATCACCGAGATCACCGTCCGCCCGGGGAAGTAGGGCAGAGGGGGCAGGAAGCCGGCCCGGCCGACTTCCTGCTCCACGGTGCTACGACGGGCCCCTGAAACCGCCTTGGCGAGGACTTCCCCCCTGTGTCATGATCCCTCCGCCCTCCGCTGGGAGAACCCCAGGTTGACGAGGGTATGAACGCGGCATTCGACCGCATTTCCCGCCCAGGGGGGCATCCCAATTTCCAGAACCCGCATAGCGCTGGCCGTCGGCGCGACGCTGCTCGGCACGGTCGGCCTGCCGGCCGTCGGAGCGAACAGCGCGGTCGCCGCGGCCACCACGCTCTACGTCGACAACGCCGCGGGCGCCAACTGCACCGACAGCGGCACCGGCACCCAGGCGGCGCCGTTCTGCACCGTGGGTGCGGCGGCGGCCGTGGTCCAGCCGGGCCAGACCGTCGAGATCGCCGACGGCACCTACAACGAGACCCTGACCATCACCCGGTCGGGCACCGCGGACGCGCCGGTCACCTTCCGCGCGAAGAAGAACGAGAACACCTCGGGTGGCGGCGCCCGGTTCGGCAGCTGGGACAAGCCGGTCAACGGTTTCTTCGTCAAGGGTGCCGAGCACGTCCGCTTCGAAAACCTGGTCATCACCCCGGTCTACCGGGGGCCGTCGGTGGTGGTGGACGGCGCCCGTGACGTGGCGTTCGACAACACCGGAATCTCCGGAGGCAACAGCGTCCGGATTACCAACGGGTCCGACAAGGTGCTGTTCGGGCGAGGCGACATCAACACGGCGGGCCCGGGGCTCATCGTGGACGGCGGTTCCACCGGAACGGTGGTCACCACCAACGTCCTGCAGCCCGGCTCCGTGGACGACGAGACGGGCATCCTGGTCAAGGACGCCCCGAACACCGTCGTGGTGAGCAACTCCATGAACACGCGCTGCTTCCCCGGCGTCGTGCTGGACGGCGCGTCGACCGGCGCGGTGGTCGAGAACAACGTGGTGAACGCCGCCGCGGACCTCGACAAGTCCTGCGGTGACAAGGCCGCCAGGGCCACCGGGATCACCGTCGGGGCGAACTCCACCCGGGATACCAAGGTGGACTACAACGTCGTCGAGTCGCGCAGCGGTGGCGCCGGCTACAACTGGGCCGGTACCACCTACGCCACCCAGGCCGCCTTCACCGCGGCCACCGGTCAGGGCGCGCACGACTTCGTGGTGCCGTCGTGGTCCCAGAAGGGCCCGAACGCGCCGCTGGACCACACGGTCGACTCGGCCGACGAGAGCGCCCCGGGCATGCTGCCGTCCGACCGTGGCGCCTGGGCGCCGGCGGACGACGTGACGGTGCCCAACACGGGCACCGGCAGCGGCATCCGCGACCGTGGCGCCTACGAGAACCTCGACGTGGGCAGCGCGTTCACCCCGGCCGGCCCGACCCGTCTGCTGGACACCCGTGAGCCGATCGGTGTCCCGTCGGCGCAGGCCGTCCCCGCGTGGGGCACCGTCGACCTGCCGGTCGCGGGCGTGGCGGGGATCCCGGCCACCGGCGTGACCGCGGTGACGATGAACGTGACCGTGACCGAGCCGCAGGCTGACGGCCACCTCACCGTCTACCCGCACGGCGACGAGGCGCCGGCCTCGTCGAACCTCAACTGGGCGGCGGGTCGCACGATCCCGAACCTGGTGACGGTTCCGGTGAAGGACGGCAAGGTCTCCTTCTTCAACGCCTCCGGCGGCACCGTGCACCTGATCGCGGACCTCGCCGGCTACTACAGCGCCAAGGGCTACCTCTTCCACGCCCAGGGTCCGACCCGTCTGCTGGACACCCGTGAGCCGATCGGTGTCCCGTCGGCGCAGGCCGTCCCGGCGTGGGGCACCGTCGACCTGCCGGTCGCCGGCGTCGCGGGGATCCCGGCCACCGGCGTGACCGCGGTGACGATGAACGTGACGG
The DNA here is from genome assembly GCF_055579305.1 of Kitasatospora sp. NPDC032757. Lineage (NCBI taxonomy): Bacteria > Bacillati > Actinomycetota > Actinomycetes > Kitasatosporales > Streptomycetaceae > Kitasatospora > Kitasatospora sp. NPDC032757. The sequence continues at coordinate 460,195 of NZ_JBVINN010000004.1, forward strand.
TGACCGAGCCGCAGGAGGTCGGCCACCTCACCGTCTACCCGCACGGGGACAAGGCGCCGAACGCCTCGAACCTCAACTGGACGGCCGGGCGGACGATCCCGAACCTGGTGACGCTCCCGGTGAAGGACGGCAAGGTGTCCTTCTACAACGCCTCGGGTGGCACCGTTCACCTGATCGCGGACCTCGCCGGTTACTACACCGCCGCGGGCAAGGTGAGCTACCGCCCGGTGGGGCCGTGGAGGCTGATCGACACGCGTGAGTACATCCGTTGGGAGGACAGCGAGCGTCCGGCGGGCACCGTCCCGGCCTGGGGCACGCTGGACATCCCCCTCGGTGACATCCCCAACGTCACCGCGGTGACCCTGAACGTCACGGTCACCGAGCCGGGCGCCGAGGGCCACCTCACCGTGTACCCGCACGGCGATGCCGCGCCGAACGCCTCGAACCTCAACTTCCTGCCCGGGGAGACCATCCCCAACCAGGCCGTGGTCCCGGTCAAGGACGGCGTGATCTCGTTCTACAACGCCAGCGGTGCGCCGCTGCATCTCGTCGTCGACCTGTTCGGCTACCAGGCGTACTGACTCGAAAGCACCACCCCGGCGGCCCCGCCACCGAGCCTACGGCCCGGCGGCGGGGCCGCCCGCGTTAGTGGTCCCGGGGCGGTGTGCCACCCGGCATTCCGGGCCCCGCAGGACGCCTTCGTCGAGGTGTCGAAACGCGTTGCGCGTCCTCGTCGGGCTGTGGAATGATCCGCCCGCCCTCCGCCGGGAGAACCCCAGGTTGACGAGGGTATGAACGCGGCATTCGACCGCATTTCCCGCCCAGGGGGGCATCCCAATTTCCAGAACCCGCATAGCGCTGGCCGTCGGCGCGACGCTGCTCGGCACGGTCGGCCTGCCGGCCGTCGGAGCGAACAGCGCGGTCGCCGCGGCCACCGCGCTCTACGTCGACAACGCCGCCGGTGCCAACTGCACCGACAGCGGCACCGGCACCCAGGCGGCGCCGTTCTGCACCGTGGGCGCGGCGGCGGCCGTGGTCCAGCCGGGCCAGACCGTCGAGATCGCCGACGGTACCTACAACGAGGACCTGACGATCACCCGGTCGGGTACCGCCGAGGCGCCGATCACCTTCCACGCCGAGAAGGGCGGGAGCTCCTCGGGTGGCGGTGCCAAGATCGGGACGTGGGACCAGCGGGTCAACGGCCTGGTCGTCAAGGGCGCCGAGCACCTGCGATTCGAGAACCTGAGCTTCGCTACCGCTTTCAAGAAGACGTCCGTGCTGGTGGACGGCGCCCGTGACGTGTCGTTCGACAACACCTTCGTCTTCGGCGGCGCCGGCATCCACATCACCAACGGTTCCGACAAGGTGCTCTACGGGCGTGGCGACTTCGGCTATGTCCAGGGACCGGTGGTCACCGTGGACGGCGGCTCCACCGGGACGGTGGTGACCACCAACAGGCTCCAGGCGAACTACGCGGACGAGATGACCGGGGTCCTGGTCAAGGACGCCCCGAACACCGCCGTCGTCAGCAACACCCTGTACTCGTCGTGCTTCCCCGGCATCGTGTTGGACGGCGCGTCGACCGGTGCGGTGGTCGAGAACAACGTGGTGAACACCGCACAGGGCATGGACAAGCCGTGCGGCGAGCAGGACGGCCGGGCCACCGGGATCACCGTCGCCCAGAGCGCCACCGGCGGGACCAAGGTGGACTACAACGTCGTCGACCCGCGCAGCGGTGGCGCCGCGTACAGCTGGGCCGGGACCGCCTACGCCACCCAGGCGGCCTTCACCGCGGCCACCGGCCAGGGCGCGCACGACTTCGTGGCATTGAGCTGGGCCCCGAAGGGCCCGAACGCCCCGCTCGACCTCACGGTCGACTCGGCCGACGAGAGCGCCCCCGGGATGCTGCCGACCGACGGCGGCGGCCGGGCCCCCGTCGATGACGTGACGGTGGCCAACACGGGCACCGGCAACGGGATCCGCGACCGCGGCGCCTACGAGAACCTCGACGTGGGCAGCGCGTTCACCCCGGCCGGTCCGACCCGCCTGCTGGACACCCGTGAGGCGATCGGAGTGCCGGTGGCGCAGGCCGTCCCGGCGTGGGGCACCGTCGACCTGCCGGTCGGGGGTGTGGCGGGCATCCCGGCGACGGGCGTGACCGCGGTGACGATGAACGTGACGGTGACCGAGCCGCAGGCTGACGGCCACCTGACGGTCTACCCGCACGGCGACGAGGCGCCGCCTTCGTCGAACCTCAACTGGACCGCCGGGCGCACGATCCCGAACCTGGTGACGGTTCCGGTGAAGGACGGCAAGGTCTCCTTCTTCAACGCCTCCGGCGGCACCGTGCACCTGATCGCGGACCTCGCCGGCTACTACGGCACCAAGGGCTACCTCTTCCACGCCCAGGGTCCGACCCGTCTGCTGGACACCCGTGAGCCGATCGGCGTCCCGGCGGCGCAGGCCGTCCCGGCGTGGGGCACCGTCGACCTGCCGGTCGCCGGCATCGCCGGCATCCCGGCGACGGGCGTGACGGCGGTGACGATGAACGTGACGGTGACCGAGCCGCAGGAGGCCGGCCACCTCACGGTCTACCCGCACGGGGACAAGGCGCCGAACGCCTCCAACCTCAACTGGACGGCCGGGCGGACGATCCCGAACCTGGTGACGCTCCCGGTGAAGGACGGCAAGGTGTCGTTCTACAACGCCTCCGGTGGCACCGTGCACCTGATCGCGGACCTCGCCGGCTACTACACCGCCGAGGGCAAGGTCAGCTACCGCCCCTACGGGCCGTGGCGGCTCATCGACACCCGTGAGGACACCCGCTATGAGAGCAGCGAGCGTCCGGCGGGCACCGTCCCGGCCTGGGGCACGCTGGACATCCCCCTCGGTGACACCCCGAATGTCGCCGCCGTGATCCTGAACGTCACGGTCACCGAGCCGGGCGCCGAGGGCCACCTCACCGTGTACCCGCACGGCGATGCGGCCCCCAACGCCTCCAACCTCAACTTCCTGCCCGGGGAGACCATCCCCAACCAGGT
>NZ_JBVINN010000005.1:0-30954 GCF_055579305.1 Kitasatospora sp. NPDC032757
CGAGCGACGCGCCGATCTCCACCAGGGACTACTCGACCTCGCCTGCAGCATCATCTGCCTCCGACGCCTTCGAAAGTCATTCTGAAACGATCAGTTAGCCGCCCACTCGAGGTAGTCGCCATCGCCGAGTCGGGTCTGCATCGCATCGAGTACCGCCAGAACCACAAGCACGGCGGGCTGGTGGGTCTCGGCGCAGCTATCGCCACTGTGTGCGCCGGCCTGCCCCATGCCTTGGCCGAACTCGACCAGGCAGACGGCCAGCGCCTGATCTCGCTGAATGCGGTCGACCCGTCCCAGCAGAGCCGCTTGCGGATTGTGGATCCTGCCAGCGCCCCGCCCAAGTTCTGGCCCGCCGGCTCACAGGGGTAGTGGCATCAGGGGCTGAACCCGCGGAACATCGCGGGGAAGCATGCGATAGGTGAAAAAGGATTGACTGAGGTGACGAGGGTGCCGAGGCGGATCCGCTCGGTCGCCGTCGCGGCCGCCGTCAGGGTCGGGACCGACCCGAACCAGGGCTCGTCCCGGAACGACCGCCAGGAGAGGTGGTCGTAGGTGTAGGCAGCGTCGAAGCCGAGGTCCTCGGCCCGCCGCCAGGTCTTCTGGGCCTCGCTCCACCGGTGGATGGGGAGGATCACCGTGCTCAGTCGCATGAACCCGACCCTATGTCCCGAACAGCCTGCCACTAAGGTGCATACCGGAGTATGCTCTTTTTATGGCAGCGACCACGCGCATCACCGTCACTCTCCCGACGGAACAGGTGGACGAGCTCAGAAAGCTCACCGACAACGTCTCCGGGTATGTCGCGGAGGCAGTAGCCCGCCAGATTCGGCACCAGCTGCTCGCGGACGATCTTCGCCGCTACCAGGATGAGCAGGGCGCGTTCACCGATGAGGAGCTGCTGGAGGCGCATGCCAGGATCATCGGCTCCGCCGGGTCGGCGGGTTCGGCGAGCGCCGCGTGACCGAACGCTTCGAGACGGTCGTGTTGGACTCCGAGGGACTGTCCTCGTGGATCACACAGGACCGCGGCGTGTTGGCGATGCTTCAGGTCTTCCACGCCATGGGAGCCGACTTCGTGGTCGGCGCGAACACGATCGTGGAAGTCACGCACGCCCGTGTGAACGAAGCCCGGCTGAACTGGACACTCTCCCGAGTCAAGGTGGAGGCGGTCACCGATCAGGCCGCAAGGGCCTCGGCCAGGCTGCTGAAGCAGGCCGGACTGCACGGGCACAAGGTCGCGATCGACGCGACTGTGGCAGAGATGGCGCTGCGGCAGCCGGGGCCGGTGGCCATGCTCACCTCGGACGTCGACGACATGGCCAAGCTCTGCGGCACCCGCGTACGGCTCATCGCAATCTGAGCCCGAGCGGGACTCGAACCCTCTCGATCGGTGTTCCCGCAGGTCAGCATGCGATGGGTGAAAGAGGATTGACCGAGGTGACGAGGGTGCCGAGGCGGATCCGCTCGGTCGCCGTCGCGGCCGCCGTCAGGGTCGGCACCGAGCCGGACCAGGGCTCGTCCCGGAAGGACCGCCAGGAGAGGTGGTCGTAGGTGACGAACAGGACCGGGATCCTCACGCGTTTGCGGCCGGATTCCTCTCCAGGACACGACCGCCGGTGCGGACCGGCTCCCTGTCGGATTCAACGCTGCAGCCAGCTCAGCAGGGTCGTCGCCGTGAACACCGTGCCCGACGCCAGACAGACCGCGCGCGGGGTCAACCACCCGGGGCCTTCCCGGGCAGGCCCTGGGGGCTGGGACTGCGGGACCGGAGCCAGCAGCGCGTCTGCGAAGGCCTGGGCGGTCGGCGGTCGGTCCGCCGGCTCGACGGACATCGCGGTCCGTAGCAGCAGGGCGACGTTCGGTGGGAGCTCCGCTCCGGCTGGGAGTGCCGGCAGCGTCGAGGCGGTCGCCTGGTCGGTCATCAGGGCTGTGGCGCGTCCGCCCGGGCCGAACGGCTTCTGCCCGGTCAGCAGCTCGTAGGCCACGACGGCCAGCGCGTACACGTCGGCTCTCCCGTCGACCCCGCCGGTCTGGAAGGCCTGTTCCGGTGCCATGTACGCGGGCGTGCCCGTGGTCACCGTCAGCCCGGATGCGTCGGCCAGCTGCTTCGCGCTGCCCAGATCCGCCACCAGCACCGCGGCGGGCGCAGGGCCGGTGGCGAGCAGCAGGTTGGACGGCTTGACGTCGCGGTGCACCACGCCCGCCTCGTGCAGGACCTGGACCGCGTAGCCCGCCTCCGCGGCCAGCCGCAGCGCCTCCTGCGGGTCGCACTGCCCGACCCGGTCCGCCAGGGTGCCGCCGCGTACGTGGTCCATGACGAAGTAGGGCCGGTCCTCCTGCACCCCGACGTCGTGCACCCGGACCACCCGCGGGCTGGCGATCCGGCGCAGCAGCCTCGCCTCCGCCAGGAACCGCTCGCGCACATCGGCGTTGGCGGCCCAGTTCTCGGCCAGCACCTTCACCGCGACCTCGGTGTCGAGCTCCGGATCGTAGGCCTTCCAGACCGTCGCGAAGGAGCCGGCTCCGAGCCGCTCCAGGAGGAGGTAACGGCCGAGCTTGTGCATGTGGCAGCATTCTGCCGGAGTCGGGGGGAGTGCGGAACTCCCGTTCGACGGGTCGGATGCCAGACGGGACGAAACGGGGGGTCCGGGTGTTCGAGGAAGGTGAGCTGGAACGGCTCGTGGCGGCTGCTCAGGCAGGGGATTCGGGGTCGATGGAGTACCTGCTGGCCAAGCTGCGGCCGGTGGTGCTGCGTCGCTGCTCGCGCTTCCTGCCCCACCACGCCGATGCGGAGGAGGCCGCGCAGGACACGCTGCTGTCCGTCAGCACGCACCTGGGCGAGTACGGCGGCCACGGCTCCTTCCTGGGCTGGGTGACGGTGATCGCCTCGAACGCCGCCCGGTCCACCTACCGCTCGATGCGCCGGCGCGCCGAGGACAGCCACGCCGACCTCCCCGAGTCCGTCGACCCGCGCACCACCAGCGTCATCGCCGGGACCCGGCTCGACCTGATGGAGGCGCTGGCCGCGCTGGAGCAGCAGCACCCCACCCTGGTGGAGTCCTTCGTGCTGCGCGACCTGGGCGACCTGACCTACGTCCAGGTGGCCGAGGAGCTGGACGCCCCGCTGGGCACGGTCAAGGACCGTATCCACCAGGCCCGCCGCTTCATGCGCGAGCGCCTGGTCACCGGTCTGTGAACGGCGGTCCCGCGGCGGGCGGCGGCCACGCCGTCGTCCGGCCCCGATCCGCCGTCGCCGCCCTCGTGGCAGCCGCCGCGCTCGGGCTGGCGACCGGCCGATTCGTCCTGCCACCGCCCCCCGGCGCCACCGCGCACCCGGCAGCGCGGCCGGGTGCCGCGGTCGGCGGGGCATCCCCGGGCGCGTCCGCTCATGCGACGCCCGGCGTGTCCGTCCCGACGCCCGCGTCCTCGGCCTCCGGCTCCGGCTCCGGCTCCGGCTCCGCCTCGCCGACCGGTGCGACCGGGCCGGTGACGGCCGCGAACCTTCTGGGACCCGCGGCCTTCAGCCCGGACGTCGGCATCGGGCAGATCCACGTCACCGACCGGTACGGCGACGGGGCCTACGCCAACGCGGCCTGCTCCGGCGAGAAGACCCTCACCCAGACCCTGGGCGGGCCCGGTGCCCACTTCCGCGGACTGATGACCGGCACCCGCACCTCCCCGGACGACCCCACGCTGGCCGCCGCCCACGTCGACCAGGTCGCCCGCGAGGTCGCCGCCGAGACCCGGAGCCCCTCCCTGGCGCAGAACTTCGCCGACCGCCTGCTGCTGGAGGAGGTGCCCTGCCAGGAGGCGGTGCCAGGGCACTGGGTCTACGGAAGGACCACGACGGTGCGGCTCGCCCCGGACGTCACCGCGAGCTGGATGGGCGCCTACCAGGGATCCCTCAACACCACCGGTACGGCGCCCGAGGGCAAGGAACCCTGCGGCGGCATCGCCGTGCTGCGCAGCGGCACCCACTACGGGGTGCTGGAGGTCGATGCCTGCCTGGGGACGGCCGCGATGGACCGCGTCGTCAGGACCGCTCTGTCACAGCTGTGAAACAGCCGGTCAGGGCTCCAACTTTCCCTTCTCCGGCGGCATCTCCCCGGTTGTACGAGGACGCAGCAGGCGTCCCGACCAGCAGGGGGACCAGATGACCGAGAACCAGGCCGTCCAGCAGAAGTCCGTTCGCCGCAACCGGGTCGCCGCCGCGGCCTGCTTCGCCGCCGCACTGATCACGGCCAGCGTCGTCGGCACCCAGTCGGCCACCGCCGACGGGGCCGCGCACAACGCCGCTCCCCGCACCGCGGCCGCCGCCCACCCGGTCACCGCCGCCCACCCGGCTGCGGTCGCCGCGCCCGGACTCGGCTCCGCCGACCTCGTCCAGAGCGAGGACTTCCAGCAGGGCCTTAACCCGGTCGGCGCGACCGTTGCGCTGACCGGACGCCAGGGGCTGTCCGCGTGCTCCGGCGAGGAGACGATGCGCGACCTGACCAAGGACAAGGCCACCGCGTACGCGTCCGTGACCTGGACCTTCGACACCGACGGCCGACTGACCGAGTCGGCTGCGAGCGCCCCCACCGTGACCGCGGCCGACGCCTGGGAGAAGCAGCTCGTCGCGCTCGTTCAGGACTGCCAGGACGAGCCGGCCGGCCACTGGTACTACGGCGCGGCCCACACCCTGACCGTCACCGGCGGCGCCGCCCGCTGGTACCCGGCCTACAACGGCGACAACACCGTCAGCGGCGGGGTCGCGGTCCTGCGCAGCGGCACCAGGGTCGCCATCGTCGAGCTCACCGGCCGGCCCACCGACGCCCCGACCTACGTCGAAGGCATCGTTGCCGCAGCACTGAACCGCCTCGGCTCCTGAACGGCAGCCCCGCTCCGCCCGCGCCGGCGGGCGGAGCGGGCCCCGGACATCGAAGAGGCTCGCGCGCCCAGGGGCCGTGCACCCCCACCTACCAGGAACTGGGCATCGACGAGGTCGTGCGGCACCGGCCGGTGCACGACTCGATCTTCGAGAACAACCTCGCCGTCTTCGAGCGGATCGCCACCGAAGCCCCGGCTCGACTCCGCCAAGCGCGGAGCTGCTGCTGGGAGCAGCGAACGCCGTGGCGGCCTGCCGCGGCTCTTCCCGAGTGGGCCCGCCAGGGACCGTCCGCAGTGTGTTCTCGCAGGTCAGACCACGACGGGTGAACGAGGCTCGACCGAGGTGACGAGGGTTCCGAGGCGGGTCCGCCCGGTCGCCGTCGCGGCCGCCGCCAGGGCGGGACCGATCCCTCCCGGGCCCCGGCTTCCGGCCTTCGAACTGCCGCGGGACCTTGCGGACGCGGTGGGGACGCACTTGCAAGTGCGTACTTCCCCACGTGTTGCCGCTCTCCAATAGTCAGTAGCGAACGGTGCGCCTTTCCGGCCGCGCCGAGCGTGCCAGCCTGGAGGAGAGAACTGTGGTTCAGCCCGCGCTTCGCGCCCAGATCGCCATCGGCGAGACGACGGTGACCTACCTGCCCGACGGAGAGGGATGGCTCGATCCGGCCGCCTTCTTTCCCTGCAGCATGCCGGACGGTTGGGCGACGCATTCGGAGTTCCTGGACGAGCACGGCCGGTTCCCGGTCAGCATCGGTTCGTTCCTGATCCGCGCCGGCGGGCGGTCCGTCCTTGTCGACCTGGGCCTTGGTGCCGTCGACTTCGCGATTCCCGACGTGGCCTCCTTCAAGGCGGGTGCGCTGGTGAGGAGTCTGGCCGCGGAGGGCCTCTCACCCGCCGATGTGGACGCCGTCGTCTACACCCACCTGCACCACGACCACGTCGGGTGGACCAGCGACGTCGCTCCGGCGCCGCACTTCCCTGACGGCCGGGAGGTCGGCGGCCTGACGTTCCACGAGGCCCGGCACCTGGTGAGCGAGGCGGAGTGGCGGCACTGGGAAGGGCGGGGGGCGTTTCCCGGACCGGATGCGAAGTCGGTGCAGGCCCCGCTCGAGGGCGTCGTCGCGTTCGTCGTGGACGGCGAGGAGATCGCGCCCGGCGTGCGGATCCTGTCGACGCCCGGGCACACGCCGGGTCACAGCAGTCTGATCGTCACGGATCCGTCCGGTGCCGACAACCGGCGCCTGATCATCCTCGGCGACGTCATGCACTGCCAGGTGCAGATCACCCAGGATCAGTGGACGTGCGTGTTCGACGACGATCCCGAGCAGGGCCTGCGCACCCGCGCTCGGCTCCTCAGGGAACTCGAGGACGGGGACACACTCCTGGCCGGAGGTCACTTCGCCGGTCACGTTTTCGGGCGGGTCATCCCTCCTGCGCTGCGGCGGACCTGGGCCGGCGGTCCCGCCGCCGTTGCAGCGGGGTAGCGGCGACGGGCCGGCACCCCTCGCGGCACCGGCGGTGGACTAGCGTACGAGCATGCCCGCCCCCCGTACCGCCCGTCCCCGGCCGGGAACCCCCGGCCGGGTCTTGGCCTGGCTGCCGGACGGCAAGCCGGCCGACACCTACAGCGCGCCCTGTCCGTCCCGCGCGGCCCTGGACCGGATCGCCGACAAGTGGACCGCGCTGATCGTCGGCGCCCTGGCGGACGGAACGCTGCGCTTCAGCGAGCTGCGCGAGACCGTCGACGGCATCAGCGAGAAGATGCTCACGCAGACCCTGCGGAGCCTGGAACGCGACGGACTCGTCAGCCGCACCGTCCATCCGACCGTGCCGCCCAAGGTCGAGTACCGTCTCACCGAACTGGGGCTGACGTTGGAGGCCCCACTCGGCGCGGTCCGGGACTGGGCAGAGCGGTACATCAACGACGTGAACGCGGCTCGGGCCGCCTACGAGCACCGGGCGTCGGACCGCGGGCACTGATCCTGGAGCGGTGCAGCCCCCGGAGGCCCACACCCGGGCCCTAACCGGGCGGCCTGGTTCCGTCCGGCCAGACGCAGGGAGAGACGAAGCGACACGATCGCCCGTCCGTTGCCCTTGCTCTGAGGCCAGGCCAGGGGCTGGGCCTGCGTTCCCCCCGGAACGTTGTCCACGGGCGGGACCCCCTGCCCCGCCAAGGCTCACGGTAGCCGACCGTCGTGCGAAGGGGCGGAGCGGTGACGGGGGGAGGCGCTAGTCTTTCCGCCGCACCTAACAATCTGATCATGCGTTAAACGGGGGTTTCTTCAGCATGTCTGCTTTCCAGGGAATGACCACCGCCCAGCGGCTCCTCGGCGCCGGGCTGGTCGCCACGGCCGCGCTCGGGCTCACCGCCTGCGGGCCGGACAACTCCTCCGACCAGGCGGGTGGCAGCGCGCCGGCCGCCACGGCCGCGGCGACGACCGCGCCGGCCGCCACCGGTACCGCGGCGCCGACCGGTGGCACGACCGGCAAGCCCGGCGGCACGACCGGCAAGCCCACCGGGACGGCCAAGCCCTCGGGCGGGGCGAGCGACGGGCCGGAGGGGTTCTGTGATGCCACGCCGCTGCCGGCGGGCCAGAAGTGGGTCTACCCGGCGAAGGGGACGACGACGACCACGCTGGTCTACAAGGACACCAAGACGGCGTGCGGCGTCAACGACGTCGTCTTCGAGCCGACCGGGGCCGACAAGAGCGCGCCGTTCGCGCCCACCGCCAAGGGGCACCTGAACTCGGTCCTGGCGCCGCCGAAGGACGTCAACGTCGCCGACCTGGTGAAGCACATCGGCGAGTGCCTCGCGGACCCGACCGCGACCAAGGGCTTCTACCCCTGCTCGGGCGGGGACTACAAGATCGCGATCGACTCCTCCGGCAAGGTCGTCGAGGTCACCGAGCGCGCCCACTCCTGAGCGGGGGCGGGGAGTCCACAGCCGGACCGGGAACGCGGCGCGGCGCGGCGCGGTGCGAGCCGGGTGACCCGGTGCGGCGCGGGGGCGGGTCGGCGGGGGAGCCGGCCCGCCCATTGCGGTTCGATCACGGCGTGTCCGATTAGTCGATCATGCGGGGGAGTGCGGTGATTAACTTTGTTGGCACGGGTGTGGACCGGCTCTCATAATTCCTGCTGAGACGCGTGACGGTCGGCCTGGGAGCCACGGGGGGTGGCCTGCAAGGGGCCCGTACGCGACATTCCACATGTCCCGGGGGGAGTTCCTTGTCCGCGCCCGAAAACGTGCCGCCTGCCGCTGATCCGGCAAAGGGGCCGTCATTCGAGAAAACTGATGTCGCACCCGATTCCGGTGCGGTTTCCGCAACGGTGGCCGAGGGCGGTCCGTACGCCCCGGCGCCCGCGCCGGTCGGGCCCGAAGCCGTGCCGGCGCCCGCGCCCGACGGGGGCGCCGCGCCCGCGCGGAAGCTGCCGCGCGCGGTCGGCGTCGCTCTGGCCACCGCAGGCCTGCTCGCCGTGACGGCGACCAGTGCCGCCGTCACCGTGGCCGTCGGCAAGCCGGACGCCCGGCCCGCCGTCGTCGCCGGAGCGGCCGGCGCCTCGCCCGGTGTCAGCCCCAGTGCGAGCCCGAGCGCGTCGCCCTCCGCCACCGCTACCGCCACCGCCTCGGCCACGCCCACCGTCGCGCCGACCACCGCCCCGCCCGCGCCCAAGCCGGCCAGCACGGTCAAGGGCAGCGTCAGCGGCGGCAAGCACGACGGCGACCTGCGCTACTTCCTGCTCCCGATCCCCGACGGCGGCGAGTCCTACGGGCCGGCCGACGGCATGACGATGACCGACGACGAGGTGGCCGCGAACTTCGGCAACCAGGACGGCATCATGCGCATCCTCGGCTCCTACGGGTACAAGGACGCCGCCAGCCGGACGTACCGCACGGCCGACGGCAAGGCCGAGGTCACGGTCACCCTGCTGCACTTCGGATCGACCGGGCAGGCGGGCGACTTCGCCCGCAACTACACGATGAAGCTGGACCCGATCGCCATCGACGGGGACCCCAACGCCCACGGCTACGTGCACAAGCCCAAGCAGCAGGCCTACACCGGCTCGATGACCGGAATCTCCAGCCAGGGCGACGTGCAGTACACGATCGACGTCGATGTGAAGGGCACTCCGGACAAGGCACTGCTGAGCGAGCTGATGAAGCGCCAGCGCGAGTGGCTGTCCTCCGGCGGCTGAGTCCCGCCGCCGCTCACGCCCGACGTCACCTTTCCCTTTCTGGAGCCACTCCGTGACCACCGAATCCGTGGAGCCGTCGCCCGCCGACGCGCCTCCGCCGGCCACGCCCGCCGCGCCGGCCGTCCCGCCGCCCGCGCCCGCCGCCGAACCGTCCGCCGTACCGTCCGTTGTGCCGTCCCCTGAGCCGTCCGCTGCCGAGCCCCCCACCGTCGTCCCGGCCGAGGCCTCCGCCTTCCCGCCCGCCGAGGCCCCCGCGCCCGTGCGCCGCCCCCGCCGTCCGCGGCCGGTGCTGCTGGCGGTGTCCGGGCTGGTGCTGGGCACCGTGGTCGGCGGCGCCGTCGGATACGCGATCCAGGCGAGCCGCCCGCCGACGCCGCTGCCGCCGATCCAGGTCGCGCTGCCGTCCTACCCGGCCGCACCGGTGGACGCGGCGGCCGCCGCCGCGGCCGCGCCGAAGCCGCTCGCCATCGACGGCGACCTGCGGAAGCTGCTGATGACCGCCCCGACCGGCAGCACCGCCTGGGGCGACTACCCGGACTCGCCGAGCTGGATCTCCGTCGGCGAACTCTCCGAGCACAGCGGCCGGTCGGCGGAGGTCTTCAAGAGCCTGAACTCCAAGGAGTTCCGCCGCGCCGCCGAGGTCGACTGGCAGAAGGACGGCCTGAAGGTCCGGGTCTCGCTCATCCAGTACTCGGTCGACCGTGCCGCCGAGGCCAAGTCCCGGGCGTCCGGCTACCGGCTCAAGCCGTTCGCCGACGACGCCAACGGCGGCTACCAGGTGGACAGCCAGGCCTCGTACTGGGCCGACACCACCGAGCAGTACTACCTCGGCACCGCCCTCGCGCAGCGCGGCACGGTGGTGATGGAGATCAAGGTCTTCGGCACCCAGTCGGTGGACCCCGAGGTCGTGAAGGGCATTGCCAAGCAGCAGTGGGAGCGGCTGGTATGAGCGACAGCACCGTGACCGGGGCCACGCCCCCCGAGCAGACGCCCGCGGTCGAGGCGCCCGTACTGACGTCCCCCGCCGAGACCCCCGAGCAGACGCGCGCCGACGCGGCCCCGGTGGCGGCGCCCGCCGTCGAGGCCCCCGTGCCGCCGGCGGCCCCCGCCCCGTCCTCCCGCCGCCTCCTCCGCGCCACCGGCGCGACCGTGGCGGCCGCCCTGGTCGGCGTGGTCATCGGCGTCGGCATCATCAAGACCCAGTACGACGACCCGGCGCCCGTCACCGTCGCCGGGCCGACGGCCGCGCCCGCCCCGTCCGCCACCCCCACGCCCTTCGGCGCCAAGTCCAACGGCAACCACTTCGGTTCCCTGCGCGACCTGCTGCTGCCCGTCCCGGCCGACTACGCGCTCGGCCCGGACGAGGGCGGCTACGGCAACGACGTCGAGCTGAGCGCGGACCAGCTCTCCGCCGAGCTGGACAGCGGCCTCCAGCAGATCCCCAAGGACAAGCAGGAGAAGCTCCGTCAGTACTGGGACGGCCTGCACGTCAAGGCCACCGGGGTCCGCACCTACAAGACCAAGGCGGACGACCTGGTCATCGGCATGAAGCTGCGCCAGTTCAACCAGCAGGAGGTGCAGAAGCTGAACGAGTACACCGCCGTCTTCACGGGCGACACCGGGATCTTCCGCATCGGCCCCGCGATCCCGAACCACCCCGAGGCGCACTGCTACCTGATGCCCGCCCCGCCGTCCGCGCCGATCGACTACCTGGAGTGCTCGGCCGCCGAGGGCGACCTCCTGGTGGTCATGGAGGCGGAGGGTGTGGCGCCGCTGCCCAAGGACAGGATCGTCGCCCTCTTCACCCAGCAGCTCGACCGCCTCGCCACCCCGGGAGCGTCCGCATGACCGACAACGCCACCCCGCACGACAGCGCGGCCACTCCCGCCGACGAGCCGGCGGGCCCGCCCGTCCCACCGCCCGTCGCGCCGGCGGCCGCACCCCCGGCCGCGTTCGCACCACCCGCGCCACCCGCGCCCGAGGCCGCCACCGCGGCCGGCGGGACCGCCCCCGCCGACCCGTGGGGCGCCCCCGACCCGCAGGCGTTCCCCGTCCCGCAGGTGTTCGCGGTGCCGTTGAGCCCCGAGGAACTCGCGGCCCGCCGCACCCGCCGGCGCCGGGCGGCCGTGCGCTGGGGCGTCGCCGCCCTGGTCTGCGCGCTGGCCGGTACCGGGGCCGCGGTGGCCGTGACGACGCCCGACCGCACGGACGTCCCCGGGCTGGCCACCGAGAACGACGGCCGCTACACCTTCCCTGCCCTGGCGCTGCCGCCGCTGCCCTCCGGCAAGGCCGTGCCCAGGGAGAGCAAGAGCCGCCACGCCGCCGACCTGCGGTACCTGCTCCTGCCCGCACCCAAGGAGGCCGGCGGTTCGGCCGGGCCGGTGGTCTTCCCGACCCCGACCATGCCCCCGACCGCGACGGCGGGTGCGACGGCGTCGCCGGGCGCGTCCGGCTCCACCGCCGCGAGCCCGGGCGCCACCTCGTCCGCGACGCCCGCCGGGTCCGCCTCCGCCGGCTCCGCGTCGGCCGCTCCCACCGCCGACTGGGTGCCCTGCGACGCCCTCGCCGGCGAGCAGAAGGAACCGGCCAAGCTGCGCGCCCTGCTGCTGCAGAACGCCTGCCGCGCCGCCGCCGTCCGGGAGTGGACCGCCACCGACGGCACCCGCACCCAGGTCCGCCTGCTCGCCTTCGGCGCGTCCGCCGAGGCCTGGGACGTCTTCGCCGATCTCCGTGCCAACGGCGACCCTAAGGACATCCCCGGCCTCAGGACCGGCCCCACCCAGGGCTGGGACTCGGTCTCCGGCGTCGACCTCGCCACCCGCGAGACCCCGGCCACCGGTGCCGGTGCCGGCCCCACCGGCCGGGTGGCCTACCTGTCGGCCGGTGACCTCGTCGGCGTCGTCACCATGACCAACCCCAAGGGCGTCCCCACCGCCGCCTTCCGCCAGGTCGTCACCCTCCAGTCCGACCTCCTGGCCTGACGTCCGGTCCGGCCTCCCGGTCCGACCGCTCCCGGGTGGGCGGCGCAGTACGCGCCGCCCACCCGCAAGCGTCACCCGAAAGCGCCGCCCACCCCAGGGCGTCACCCGAAAGTGCCGCTCACCCCAAGGTGTTGCTCACCCCAAGGTGTTGCTCACCCGATCGAGCCGCCCACCCGGAAGCGCCGGTCCGCTACGCGAACTGCACCGGAGTGGCCGGCCAGTCGACCGCGCCGGTGCAGCCCAGGACCTGCTCCGCCGTCTGCCGGCTGAGCACGACGGCCAGTTCGGCCATCGTCTCCGCACCGGGCCCGGTGGCCGGCGGCTTGTTCCGCGGGCCGGCCTTCACCGTGGCCAGGTAGTAGGCGGTGCGCTCCTCCCCCGTCCCCGGCGTCTTGACCACGCAGTCGAACCGGAGCACGCCCGTGCGGTGGTCGGCCCCGCCGTTGTCGAACCTGCGGGCCCCGTTCGGGAGCGCCCGCGCGGCGGCGTCGGCGCGGTCGTCGGCCGACCGCGCCGCCTCGACCTCGAAGGAGAGCGCGTGCTCGCCCCGCCCGGCGGCGAAGCAGCGGAGCCGCGGCGGCCGGCCGTCCTGCGCCGGCCAGTAGTCGCTCTCCACCCGCACCGTGCGGGCCGGGCCGAGCAGCCGGCCGACCCGCTCGTCCGCGAGGGCTCCCCGGCACTCGCCGTGGGTCAGCGACACCGCGGGCGGGTGGTCCGTCGCGGCGTCGAGGTACGCGTGCCAGCCGGCCAGGCCGCCCCCGAGCAGGACCAGGACGCCGGCGGCGGCTCCGGCCTGCCGCGCGCCGGTACGGGTCGTCCTCACGCGCACACCGCCTTCTGGTAGGCGCCGAGCAGGTCCCGGGCGACGGCCTCGAAGTCCGCCCGGTCGCTGTCCGGCTGCCCGGTCCGCGCCGCCTCGCCCGGGGTGACCTCCACCACCACGTGCCGGATCGGCAGTTGCTTCCCGGGGCAGTAGTCGGCCACGGCCGCGCCGGAGGGCCAGGAGGCGGAGCGGGAGCCGGCGTCGAAGCTCTTCACCTCGTCCGGCCGGGCGCTCCCGACCGGAAGCTGCTCCACGGTGCCGTCGTGCACGGCGGCCCGGACGGTCAGCGCCACCCGGCCGTCCACCCGGACGGAGCAGCCCTTCGGCTCGGTGGAGAGCACCCAGCGGAACGCGCGTTCCTCGGTCTCCTGGCCGCCGTCCGGCAGCAGCCGCCCGAGCGGTGTCCCGGCCCCGGTGGGCAGGTCGCACAGCGTCGCGGCCCGCCCGGCCGGTTCGGCCGGCCGGTGCCGGCTCCAGTCCAGGTAGCCGACCGACCCGGCGCCCACGACGGCCACGCCGAGGGCGCCGAGCAGCAGACGGCGCCGCAGCCGCGGGTCGGCGGCAGCGGCGCCGGGGGGTCTTCCGGTCACCCGGAGGTCCCGGACGGGTCCGGCGCGGTGGTGGCCGGCGAGAGCACCGGCTCCCCGCTCGGCCAGGCGACCGGCGCCGAGCAGCCGAGCAGACCGCCGGCCGCCCGTTGCGCGCTGTCGGTGGCGAGCCTGGCCCAGGCCTCGGCGGTCCACCGTGCCGCGGGCGACTGCGGTGCCGGGCCCGAGGCCTGGTACGGGGCGGCCTGGACGGTGAAGTAGAGCGACTTGCCCGACTTCGCGTACGTGCCGTCGCACCGGAACGTCAGCCGGGCGCCCCAGCGGGTGACCGTGCTGTGGTCGCCGAAGCCGAGCGAGTACACCGGCTCGCCGGCCGGCGGGGCGGGCGGCTTGAGGCCGCCACCGGGCGTCTCGCTGCCGGTCAGCCGGACGCTGAGTCCGATGCCCTGCTTGGCCTCGGCCGTGCAGTCCAGCAGCTGGAGCCCGGGCTGCTGGGCGGCGTCGAGCTGCTTGTCGAGCTTGAACGCCGGGGCGGCGCCCTCGTCGAGCAGCGCGCCGGCGCGGTCGGTGCGGACCACGCCGTCGCACGCCGTGCTCTCGGCGGAGGCCTTTCCGGAGCCGTCGCTGCCGCACCCGGCCAGGCCGAGGACGGCGGACAGCGCGATCGCGGCTCCCGCCGTCCGGCGTGCTGCCCTCATCATCCGGAGACCTTCGCGTTGGAGCTCTGGCTGCCGCCGGAGCCGTCGGTGTATCCGTCGAGGGCCCGGTCGCCGGCGCTGTCGGCCAGCCGGCGGACGTCCTCGGGGCTGAGCTTGGTGCCGTTGGCGGCATCGATGACGGCCTGCTTGGCGCCGAGTGCCGTGCCCTCCCGGCCTTCGGCGACGAAGTCGCGCCCCTCCTGGTTGCCGTCCTCGGTGGTGTCCCGCTGGTTGGCCTCGACCACGCTGTCGGTGATCTGCTCGACCAGGAAGTTGGCGGCCTCGCCCGCGATCGGCACCTTCTCGGTGACGGCGCCGATGGTGGTGGTGAAGGCCGTCTGGGCGTAGCCGGCGTTCTTCTCCAGGGCCTCGTTGTACTCCTTGTCGGAGGTGGCGTGTTCCTGGTGGACCTCGTTGATCCGGGCCTCGTTGAGGATGCCGCTGATGACGCCGCCGGCCCGTGAGGTGGAGTCGATGTCGGACTCGAGCCGGGCGAAGTCGGCCCCGTTCTCGATGTGGCCGCGGACCAGTGCCGTGGAGTAGGCCTGGTTGGCGTTGGCCACCGCGCCGTAGGCGTCCGGGTCGCGGCCGAGCGCGTCCAGCAGGCCGCGGACCGGGGCCTCCTTGAGGTTGGCCGCGGCGCCGTTCACCGGCAGGTCGTCCTTGTGCGGGGAGAGTGCCCGCTGGACGTCGCCGATGTAGTCGGCGGACATGTGCCCGAGGCTGTCCCGCAGCGGGGCGAACTTGCCGTCCTCGCCCTTGACCTCGTCGAGGACGCCGCCGTTGCCGTGGGTGCCGAAGGTCTGGACGACCTTGTTCATGACGTCGGCCTGGTCGGCGGTGTGCTTGACCGGCGTGCCGGAGTGGTCGTCGTAGGGCCGGCCGGTGGTGGCCGCCTCCAGCGCGTGGCCGAGCGCGTCCGGGCCGCTCTTCATGCCGGCCTGGCGCAGGTCGTTCTTCTGCGAGACGGTGTCCGGCGTGTACTCCTTGTCGTGCGTGAAGTAGTTGAGGTAGTCCGCCGGCTTGACCTTGCCGTTCGGGTTGACGGTGCCGTCGGTGTTGTAGGCGGTCGGCGCGTCGTGGAAGAACTTGGTGGCCGCCTCCGGGCTGTGGCCCAGGGCCTCCAGGATCGCCGTGGTCGGCTCGAAGCCCGAACCGCCGTCCTGGCCCAGCAGGTTGTAGCCGCGCCGGTCGCTGCGCGGGCCGTAGACCGGTGCCGGCCAGTACTTCTCGTCGGTGTCGAGCTGGGTGACGTGCTCGGCGATGGGGTTGAGGAAGTGCGGGTCGTAGTCACCGGTGCGCAGGATGCCGGACAGCACCTGGTAGCCGTAGGGGGCGTAGTCCAGGCCGCTCTGCCGGTAGGGCTTGTCCCAGAGCGGCTCCGCACCGGCCTTGCGCAGGTCGGCGGCCCACTGGTCGGGCAGGTGGGGCACGTTGGTGGTGCGGGTGGCGGTGGCCAGGTTGAGCCCGAGGTTCTTCTGCAGCTCCTGGTACTGCTTCCAGCGGGCGTCGCTGGCGCCGTTGAACTGCGACTCGTCGCCGACCATGTTGTTCCAGGCCTGGAGCGTCCCCTTGGGCCCGAGGTCCTGGTAGAACCGGGTGGAGAAGATCGGATCGTTCTGGTTGGCCGCCAACAGCGAGTTGAGCTCGGTGAGTTCGGCGTCCGAGATCTTGCCGCCCTTGGCCGCGAGCTGGGCGGCGCGGATCCCGTCCGCGTCCGGGCCGGCGCCGACGGCCTTGGCGTTGAAGGACTTCAGCTCGTCGGTGGTGCTGTCGGAGCGCAGTGCCCAGGCGGCCCGCTCGTCGGCCTCGGTGGCCTCCTGGACGGCCGAGTCGATGGCCTTGCGCGACACCTCGGCCTTGGTGTGGTACTCGTCGTTGTAGGCCCGGCTGGCCTCCGGGTCGTGCCGGGTGGCGTTGTCGGCCGGCGGCCAGCTGACGGTGCCGTCGGCGGTGACGGTCAGTCCGGCGCCCTTGGCGTCGGCGACGGCCTTGTCCAGCTTGGCCTTGGCGGCCCGGAAGTCGTTGCCGGCGTCCTTGAAGACCGTGGCGATGGCGGTGGCCTGGGTGACGGCGGCGGTGATCTGCTCGTTGACGCGCTGGATCTTGGGCCGGGCCTGGTCGGCCGAGGGGCCGCTCCAGTTGGCGGAGTTGACCTTGCCGACCACCGCGCTGTCCCAGTCACGGTCCATGGCCTGGAGTTTCTTGACCACGTCCTCCCAGGCGGTGGCGGCCTCGCCGAGGGAGTCCAGCTTTGCGGTGCTCAGTTCGTGGAAGTCGACCATCTGTCCGTACCCCTCAGGCGCCCATGTCGTGCTTGACGGCCGTGTCGTTGTTCCGGTAGTTCGTGGCGCTCTGCCGCAGTGCCTGGGTGATCTCGCCGATGGTGGAGTTGAGCGCGGCGATCTGCTGGTCCCAGGTGGACGCGGTCTGCGCGGCGGCCTTGCCGGTGCTCCAGTTGGCCAGCGAGGTGGACACCTTGGAGGTCTCGTCGTCGGCGGCCCGGCCGTCGCCGTTCACCCGTCCGTGGATCTCGTCGGACGAGCCGGCGGCGGCGTCCAGCGCGGCCGGGTCGACGCCGACCGTGCCGCCGCCGTCACCCGGGGCGTTGCTCGAGTTGAGCCGCGTGCGGGCGGTCTCCTGGTGCTGGGCCTTTGCCGTCAGATTGCCGTTGGCGTCGTACGCCCAGGGATTCATCATCCGGTCGAACTCGGTCGCGCGATCCGTCATCAGTCCACTTCCGTCCCGGTCGGGCAAGTTGGCCCGAACGCCCCCGTAAAGATTCCGACAAGAGTACAAGCGGAGATCGTCACTGCCGACCCCTAGGGGACAGGTGGGGAAAGGTCATACCGCAGCAGCAGGGAGCGTCGTCATTCCAGCTCATGACCTGCACGCGGTGAGCACACTACGGTGTGGAACGTGTCCACTGTCATCAAGACGGACGGCCTCACCAAGAGGTTCCCCCGGGTCACCGCCCTCGATCGGCTCACCGTTGAGGTGGAGCCCGGGGTGGTCGGCCTGGTCGGGGCGAACGGCGCGGGCAAGTCCACACTCATCAAGATCCTGCTCGGGCTGGCCCCGGCAACGTCGGGTACGGGGCAGGTCCTCGGACTGGACATCGCCACGCAGGGGTCGGAGATCCGCGAGCGCGTCGGCTACATGCCGGAGCACGACTGCCTGCCACCGGACGTCTCGGCCACCGAGTTCGTGGTGCACATGGCGCGGATGGCCGGGCTGCCGGCGGCGTCCGCGCGGGAACGCACGGCCGACACGCTGCGGCACGTCGGGCTCTACGAGGAGCGGTACCGGCCGATGGGCGGGTACTCGACCGGCATGAAGCAGCGGGTGAAGCTGGCGCAGGCGCTGGTGCACGACCCGAAGCTGGTGCTGCTGGACGAGCCCACCAACGGTCTCGACCCGGTCGGCCGGGACGACATGCTGGCGCTGATCCGCCGGGTGTACACCGACTTCGGCATCTCGGTGCTGGTCACCACCCACCTGCTCGGCGAGCTGGAACGGACCTGCGACCACCTGGTGGTGATCGACGGCGGCAAGCTGCTGCGGTCCTCGTCCACCGCCTCCTTCACCGGCGCCACGGCGACCCTCGCCGTCGAGGTGACGGACCTCCCGTCCGACCACACCCTCGACGCGAGCGCGGCGGTCCGGGAGCGGCTGGCCGCCGCCGGGCACGCGGCGGAGACGGACGGCCCCCGGCTCCTGCTGGTCCGGCTCACGGGTGACGAGACGTACGACGCCATCCGCGACGCCGTCGCCGACCTCGGCCTGGGGCTGGTCCGGCTGGAGCAGCGCCGCCACCGGGTCGCCGAGCTGTTCACCGACACCGACACCGACACCGCCGCAGCAGAGGGAGGTACCGCAGATGTCGCTGCCTCCTGAGACCGGGCCCGCCGACACCGGCGTCATCCACGACATCGGCTACCGCGGCTACACCGGCCCCCGGCTGGGCCGGGCGTACGCCACCCGCTCGCTGTTCAGCCAGAGCCTGCGCGCCGCGTACGGGCTCGGGCGCTCCGGCAAGTCCAAGGTGCTGCCGATGGTCGTGCTCGGCGCGATCACCGTGCCCGCCGTGTTCATGGTGGCCTTCGCGCTGATGCAGAACCAGAGCGACCTGCCGGTCGACTACCCCGAGTACCTGGGGATGTTCGGTCTGGTCGTCTCGATCTTCCTCGCCTCGCAGGCGCCCGTCCTGCTCTCCCGGGACCTCCGCCACCAGACCGTCCCGCTCTACTTCTCCCGCCCGATCACCCGGGCCGACTACGTCCGGGCCAAGTTCGCCGCGATGGCCACGGCCCAGCTGCTGCTGATGGCCGCCCCGCTGCTGGTCCTCTACGTCGGCGCGCTGCTCGCGGGGATGAGCTTCGGTCACCAGAGCGCGCACTTCCTGTACGGCCTGGTCGCGGCGGTGCTCTACGCGGTGGTGCCGACCTCGGTGGCGCTGGTGATCGCCGCCGCCACGCCGCGCCGCGGTTTCGGGGTGGCCGCGATCATGGGGTACCTGGCGGTCTCCACCGCAGTGGTCGGGATCGTCGTGGGCATCAGCAGCGGCCCCTCGCTCATCGTGCCGGACTCCGCGCAGTGGGTGGCGCTGCTCTCGCCCGGCGGCCTGGTGGAGAGCCTGGTCAACCAGCTCTTCGACCTCGGGAAGGACCCGGGCCGGATGCACGCCCCCGGCGCCCTGGGCGTGGTCGTCTTCGCCGCCGCCGCCGTCGCGATGGTGGCCGGCTCGTACGCGCTGCTGCTGCGCCGCTACCACCGCATCTGACAACCGCAGGATCTGGGAGGGCGTCATGGCCACCATCACCATCGACAAGGTCTCGCGCTGGTTCGGCAACGTGGTCGCCGTCAACGACGTCAGCATGGCGATCGGTCCCGGCATCACCGGTCTGCTCGGGCCGAACGGCGCGGGGAAGTCCACCCTCATCCACATGATGAGCGGCTTCCTCGCCCCCTCCGCCGGGGCGGTCACCCTGGACGGCGCGCCGATCTGGCGCAACCAGCAGGTGTACCGGCAGATCGGGCTGGTCCCCGAACGCGAGTCAATGTACGACTACCTGACCGGCTGGGAGTTCGTCCTCGCCAACGCCGAACTGCACGGCCTCGCCGACCCGGGCGCCGCCGCCGGGCGCGCGCTGGCCCTGGTCGAGATGGAGTACGCCCAGGAGCGGCGGACCGGCACCTACTCCAAGGGCATGAAGCAGCGCGTCAAGATGGCGTCCGCGCTGGTCCACGACCCGTCCGTGCTGCTGCTCGACGAGCCGTTCAACGGCATGGACCCGCGCCAGCGGCTCCAGCTGATGGAGCTGCTGCGCCGCTTCGGCGCCGACGGCCGGACGGTGCTCTTCTCCTCGCACATCCTGGAGGAGGTCGAGCAGCTGGCACGGCACATCGAGGTCGTGGTGGCCGGCCGGCACGCCGCCTCGGGGGACTTCCGGAAGATCCGCCGGCTGATGACCGACCGCCCGCACCGCTACCTGGTCCGCTCCAGCGACGACCGGCGGCTCGCGGCCGCCCTGATCGCCGACCCGTCGACGGCCGGGATCGAGCTGGACCGGCAGGAGAAGGCACTGCGCGTCCAGGCGGTCAACTTCCAGGGCTTCACCACCCTGCTGCCGAAGGTCGCCCAGCA
The DNA here is from genome assembly GCF_055579305.1 of Kitasatospora sp. NPDC032757. NCBI lineage: Bacteria > Bacillati > Actinomycetota > Actinomycetes > Kitasatosporales > Streptomycetaceae > Kitasatospora > Kitasatospora sp. NPDC032757. Next base: position 19,760 of record NZ_JBVINN010000005.1, read on the forward strand.
GGCCGGCATCCGGCTGTACACCGTCGCACCGGCGGACGAGTCGCTGGAGAGCGTCTTCTCGTACCTCGTCTCCGCCTAGGGGCCGTCCGACGGACGACCCCCGGCGCCCGAGGGCGCGGACGCGTAGCACCCACCCGGAACCGGACCCCAGGAAGGCCGACCACACCATGAACCCGACCGTCGCCAGGCTGACGCTGCGCGGCCTGCTGGGCCGCCGCCGCGGCGTCCTGCTGCTGGTGGTCCCCGCCCTGCTGCTGCTCGTCTCGGCGATCGCCAGCGGATCCAGCGGGGACAAGCACGACCTGACCGTCACGATCCTCGGCCGGCTGGGCCTCGGCACGCTGCTGCCGATCCTCGGCCTGGTCGTCGGCACCGGCGCCATCGCCACCGAGATCGACGACGGCTCGATCGTCTACCTGCTCGCCAAGCCGCTGCCCCGCTGGAAGATCATCACCACCAAGCTGGTGGTCGCGGTCGGCACCACCTGGGCGTTCGCGGCGATCCCGACGCTGCTCGCCGGCCTGCTGATGTACGGCACCGAGGACGGGCTGGCGCTCGGCTACACCGTCGCCACGCTGGTGGCCGGGGCCGCGTACAGCGCGCTGTTCCTGCTGCTCGGCGTCGTCACCCGGCACGCGGTGGTGGCCGGGCTGGCCTACGCGCTGATCTGGGAGTCCCTGATCGGCAACTTCGTCGAGGGCGCCCGGACGCTGAGCGTCCAGCAGTGGGGGCTGTCGCTGGCCAAGGCGGTGGCCGCGGACGGCGCCGTCACCGCACCGGTCGGGCTCGGCGTGGCGGTGCCGATGCTGCTGGTGCTCACGGTGGCGGCGACGGTGCTGGCCTCGGTGAAGCTGGCCGGGCTGACCCTGGCCGCCGAGGAGTAGCCCGCGGCGGCAGGGCGCGGCCGGGGCCTCAGAGCGTCCGGTTGCGCCCGGCGCCCCAGCCGGCCACGCCGACGACGGCGGCCAGCACCAGCATCAGTGCCAGCGGGGTGGTCCAGTCGCCGGTCAGCTGGTGCAGCGCCCCGGCGCCGACCGGCCCGGCCGCCGCCACCAGGTAGCCGACCGCCTGCGACATTCCGCCCAGCCGGGCGGCGCCGGCGGCGCTGTCGGTGCGCAGCACGATGAAGGCGAGGCCGAGGCCCAGCGAACCGCCCTGGGCGACGCCCAGGATGGTGGCCGACACCCAGGCGCCGGGCACCGGTGCGATCAGCAGGACGGCGATGCCGAGCGCGTTCAGCGCGGCCATCGCCACCGCCAGCCCCCGCTGCCGGGTCATCCGGCCGGCCAGCAGCGGCACCAGGAAGGCACCGGCCACCTGGACCAGGTTGGAGAAGGCGAAGACCAGGCCGGCCTCCCCGCGGTCCATCCCGTGGTCGGCCAGGATGGTCGGCATCCACGCCACCAGGGTGTAGACGAGCAGCGACGAGATGCCCATGAAGAGGCTGATCTGCCAGGCCATCGGGGTGCGCCAGATGCTGGCTGCGGCCGCCGGGCCCGCCGCCGGGCGCCCCTGCTCCGAGGCCTTCGCCGTCGCGGACGCCGATGCCGAGGACGACGCCGGCGCCGTGCCCCTGCGCCCGTTCGCGGTGCGCAGCACCTGCGGCAGCCAGGCCACCGCGGCGACCAGCGCCAGCAGCGACCAGGCGCCCAGCGAGGCCTGCCAGCCGCCGCCGAGGGCGTGCTCCAGCGGCACCGACGTCCCGGCCGCCAGCGTCGCGCCGACCAGCATGGTGGTCGAGTAGACGCCGGTCATGGCCGCCGCCCGGCCCGGGAACTCGCGCTTCACCAGGCCCGGCATCGAGACGTTCAGCACCGCGATCGCCACGCCGATCACCACGCACCCCGCGTACAGCGCCGCCACCGAGGGCAGCACCCGCACCAGCACGCCCGCACCGAGCACCAGCACCGCGCCGAGTACCACCCGCTCGGTGCCGAACCGCCTGGTCAGCCGGGGGGTGAGCGGGGCGCCGACGCCCTGGAAGAGCACCGGCACGGTGGTGATCAGACCGCTCGCGGTGGCGGAGAGGCCGAAGGTCCGCTGGATCTCGGCGACCATCGGCGAGATCGCCGCGAGGCAGGCGCGCATGTTGAGGGCGACCAGCAGGATGCCGGTCAGCAGCAGCGCGGGGTGGGCCAGCCGGCTGCGGACGGGGAGCGGGGAGGTGGTGACAACCGGCTGCGGGGCACGGGTGACTGCCATGGGGCGTGCTGCTCTTTCGTGAAACGTGAGACGTGGAACCGGGGAGGCGGACGGCGGAAGGGGCGGGTGCCGCTTACTTCCGGGCCGCGATGGCCGCGAGGAGCTGCTCGACGGCCGCGGTCGGCTCGGCGAGCAGCGCGCGACACGCGCTCTCGGCGCGGTCCGGGTCGCCGCTCTCGATCGCGTCCACCAGCGCCTCGTGGGTGGCTACGACCACCTCGGGCATCTCGTGGTCGCCGAAGGCCGTGCGCATCGACTCGCGCACGGAGGCGCCGAAGTAGCGGTACACCTCGGCCAGCGCCGGGTTGTGCGCGGCCTCGACGACGGCGGTGTGGAACTCCAGGTCGTGCTCGACGGTCGCCTCGCGGCCGGCCCGCTCGGGGTGCGACGCGATCACCTCGGCCTCGCGGGCCAGCGCGGCCCGCATCCGGACGATGTCCTCGGGGGTGTGCCGCAGCGCGGCCAGCCGGGCCGCCTCCGCCTCCAGGGCCGCCCGGACCTCCAGCACGTCCCGTACGCCGGAGCGCTGCACGCCCCGCAGGACGGAGGCCGGGTCGCTGGTGCTGCGCACGAAGGTGCCCTCGCCCTGCCGGGAGACCAGCATGCCGGCGTGCACCAGCACCCGGATCGCCTCCCGCACCGTGTTCCGCCCGACCCGCAGCCGCTCGGCCAGTTCGTGCTCGGTCGGAATCCGCGAGCCGACCGGCCAGGCCCCCGCCGCGAGCTGCTCGCGCAGCTGGTCGATGGCGGTGTCCACCAGGGAGCGCCGCCCGGCGGCCTGCAACGTGTCCTGGCCGTGGCCGGCTGCGGTCATGGCGGAGCTCCCTTCAGGTCCTGGTCGTCGGTCATCCTACAACCGATTGCCCGGTCATCCTACAACTGCCCCGCGACCTGCCCGGGAACCGTCCGGGCCGTCCCGGCGTTGCTCCCGACGACTTCGGTCCACCCCTATACGAGGAGAGCGCCCGCATGGTGTTCAAGAAGCTGCTCGGTGCCCTGGGCGTCGGCGGTCCCGGCGTCGACACCGTTCTGACCACGCCGGTGGTGCAGCCCGGCGGCACGCTGCACGGGACGGTCGAGCTGACCGGCGGGACGGTCGAGGCGGACATCCGGGGGATCACGCTGACGCTGGTCGCGCGGGTGGAGATCGAGCACGAGGAGGGGGAGAGCACCGGGCTCTACCCGTTCGCGAGGTTCTCGGTGACGGCCCCGCTGGTGCTGGCGCCCGGGGAGAACCGGTCGATCCCGTTCGCCGTCCAGGTGCCGTGGGAGACGCCGGTGACCACCGTCGCCGGCCAGCGCCTGCACGGCATGCAGCTCGGCGTTCGGACCGAGGTGGACATCGCGGGCGCGCTCGACAAGGGCGACTCCGACCCGCTGGAGGTCGAGCCGCTGCCGGTGCAGCGCCGGATCCTGGACACCCTGCTCCAGCTCGGCTTCGGGTTCCGCTCGGCCGACCTGGAGGCCGGCCACATCCGCGGGACCGGGCAGACGCTGCCGTTCTACCAGGAGATCGAGTTCTCCCCGGCGCCGCAGTACGCGCACTCCTGCAACTCGCTCGAGGTCAGCTTCGTCACCACCCCGCACAAGGTCGAGGTGGTGCTGGAGGCGGACAAGCGCGGCGGCCTCTTCGGGCACGGCGGCGGCGACGTGATCCGCACCCACGTGGTCGAGCACGGCCAGGCCGGCGAGGACCTCACCGGCCTGGTCGACGGCTGGATCCGCGCGGCGCTCTGAGCCGCCCGGGTCGGAGCGGGCCGGCGGCGGTGAGGGTGTGCCCCGCGGACCGGGCCGGGTCAGCCGGCCCGGTCCGCGGGGTACGTCCTACCCGTAGGAGACGTTGCTGCAGATGTCGTCGTCGGCCGAGCGGGCCTCGTTGACCACCTCGCTGGGCAGCGGGGCCGGGGCGCTGGGGGCGGCGCCGGCGGCGGGGGCCGTGGTGGCGTTGGCCGCCGCGTAGTCCTTGCCGAGGACGAGGCTGATCCCGGCCGCCGAGGTGGGGGTCAGGGCGGCGCCCGGGAACATCGCCGCGACCTTCTCCGCGTTGGCCTTCTGCCCGCTGCCGTACTCGACCGTGGTGGTCGCCTTGTTGGTGTTCTTGGCGGTGGTGACGCCGGTGACGGTGACCTTGGCGGCCTTCAGCGTGTCGGCGGCCTTGGCGGCCAGCCCGTTCGCGGTGGTGCCGTTGTAGACCGCGACCTTGACCGGGGTCTCCACGGCGGCGGGCGCGGGCGGCGCGGCCGGGGTGGTCTCGGGCGCGGCGGCCGGGGTCTGCGGGGCGTCCTCCTGCTTGCCGGTGGCGTCCTGGCCGTCGATGGTCCGGTCGGCCAGCAGGGTCTTCCAGAGGTTGTCGACGGCCGGGTGGACCAGGTCGATCCGGGGGCCGTTGTAGCGCCACGGCGTGGTGAGGAACTTGACGTCGTGCAGGTCGATGTTCTTCATCGACAGCGCGAAGTCCATGAGCTTCTTGGCCGAGTCCAGGCCGGGGTCGACCGTCATCGACTTGGTGGCCGCGTCGGCCAGCGGCAGCAGCGTGGTGGGGCTGAGACCCTCGCCCTTGACCTTGGCCATCATCGAGGCGAGGAAGGCCTGCTGGCGCTTCATCCGGCCGACGTCCGAGTCGTCACCGATGCCGTGCCGGAGCCGGACGTAGTCCAGCGCCTTCTGGCCGGAGACCTTCTGCTTGCCCTTGGGCAGGACGAGCTTGCCCTTCTTGCCCAGATTGGGGTTGATGTTCCCCTCGTAGATGTCGTTGGGCAGGCAGACGTCGACACCGTCCACGGCCTGGGTCATCGCCGCGAAGCCCTCGAAGTTCACTTCGATGGTGTGGTCGACCCGGATGCCGGTGAGCTTCTCGATGGTGTTCTGGGTGCAGGCCGGGTTGCCGGTCTCGGTGTTGCCCACCGAGAAGGCGGAGTTGAACATCTGCCCGGGCTGCTCCTTGGTCCACTTCCCGTTCGGCAGCTTGCACGGGGGGATGGTGACCAGGGCGTCGCGGGGGATCGAGATGCCCACCGCGTGCTTGTGGTCGGCGTAGACGTGCAACAGGATCGTGGTGTCCGAGCGGGCGCCGTCCTCGTTGCCGCCGCCGAGGTCGCTGTTGTTCCCGGCGCGCGAGTCGGAGCCGATCAGCAGGACGTTGACCGGCTTGTTGCCGTTGGCGTCGGCGACCGCCTCCGGCGGGCGGTCGGTGGCGATGGCGTCCGCGTCGAAGGACTTGATGTTGCCGTTCAGCTTGTAGTAGATCGCGCCGCCGGTGCCCGCCAGCACCACCAGGGCGCCGGCCACCGACCAGGCCACGATCTTCTTGACGTTCCGCTTCGGCTTCCGGCTGTTGCGGGCGGCCGCGCGGCCGCCCGCCGGGGCGCCGTCCGCCCGCCCGCCGTCACCCTGGCCGCCGTCGGGCCTGCCGCGGCCGCCGCCCTTGGCCTGGGCCGCCCGCCGGGCCTCGGCCCGGCCGCCGGGCCGGGGTGCGGGGACGCGCCCGCCCGTCTCGGCCGGCCGCTCGGTGCGCACGCCGCCACGCGACGTGCCGGCGCTCTGGGAGCCGCCGCCGCGCGGTCCGGCGCTGCGCGGGGAACCGCCGCCGCGCGAGCCGTTCTCGGCGCGCCGCCGCCCGTCCGCCCCCGACGTGCTCTCGTCCCACTGGCCTGACATGCGCGTACCTCTCAGCGGCGGAAGCAGCAATCCTGTACGTGTCCGGGGGCACGGCCCGGGTCCGCCGGGAGCACCGCACAGGAGCACCGCACCGGGAGACGCGGAGCTTCAGCGGAGCATACAAACTCTTTCTGTGACGGTCAGCATCCGGGTGCCGTCGGAACAATTCGTGACCGGATCCGCCCCCGCCCCGGCCCCCGCCGGACCCCCGTGGTTCACCCCGCCGGGTAGAGCCGCTCCAGGACGGCCGCGACGCCGTCCTCGTCGTTGCTGACGGTGACCTCGTCGGCGACCGCCAGCAGCTCCTCGTGCGCGTTGGCCATGGCGACGCCGTGCGCGGCCCAGCCGAACATCGGCACGTCGTTGGGCATGTCCCCGAAGGCGATGGTGTCGGCGGCCTTCACGCCGAGGCGGCGGGCGGCGACGGCCAGCCCGGTGGCCTTGGAGAGTCCGAGCGGCAGCAGCTCGACGATGCCGGCGCCCGCCATGACGACGCCGACCAGGTCGCCGGCCACCCGGCGGGCGACCTCGGCGAGGCCGTCGTCGGTCAGTCCGCGGTGCTGCACGTACAGCTTGCTGAGCGGGGCGGTGAACAGCTCGTCCTTGTCGACCCGGACCACCGGCAGGTCGGAGCCGATCAGCAGCTCGTAGCCGGGGCCGGCCAGCACCTCGCCGTCCAGGCCGTCCTGGTTGGCGGCGACGGCCAGCGGCCCGGTCTCCGCCTCGATCCTGGCGATCGCCACCGAGGCCAGCCGGCGGTCCAGGGTGAGCGAGGTGAGCAGTTTGTGCGCGCCCGCGTCGTAGACCTGGGCGCCCTGGCCGCAGACCGCTATACCGCGGTAGCCGATCTCGTCGAAGACCGGCCGGGCCCAGGCGGCGGAGCGGCCGGTGACGATGATGTGCAGCGCCCCGGCGCCGGTGGCGGTGGCCAGCGCGGCGCGGGTCCGCGCGGAGACGGTCTCGTCGCTGGTCAGCAGGGTGCCGTCGAGGTCGGTGGCGACCAGCCGGAAGGGCAGGCCGCCACCGTCGACGAGGGAGACGGGGCTGGGGCTGATGCTGCTCATGGGCCGTGCGTCTCCCGGGAGTTGCTTTCGGGCGGTGGTGCAGGTGGTGCGGGTGCTGCGGCGGTGCCGGTCCTGCCGGGGGCTACTTGACCGGCGGCAGGACGGAGCGACCGCCGAGGAAGGGCCGCAGCGCCTCCGGCACGACGACCGAGCCGTCGGCCTGCTGGTGGTTCTCCAGGATCGCCACGATGGTGCGCGGGACGGCGACCAGGGTGCCGTTCAGCGTGGCCAGCGGGCGGACCTTGCCCTCCTCGCGCATCCGGATGGAGAGCCGGCGGGACTGGTACTCGGTGGTGTTGGAGGTCGAGGTGACCTCGCGGTACTTGCCCTGGGTCGGGATCCACGCCTCGATGTCGAACTTGCGCGCGGCCGAGGAGCCGAGGTCGCCGGAGGCGACGTCGATCACCCGGTAGGGCAGCTCCAGGGCGTTGAGGAAGTCCTTCTCCCACTGGAGCAGGCGGCGGTGCTCGTTCTCGGCGTCCTCGGGCGAGGTGAAGACGAACATCTCCACCTTCTCGAACTGGTGGACGCGGATGATGCCGCGGGTGTCCTTGCCGTAGGTGCCGGCCTCGCGGCGGAAGCAGGACGAGTAGCCGGCGTACCGCAGCGGCAGCTTCTCGGCGTCGATGATCTCGTCCATGTGGTACGCCGCGAGTGGGACCTCGCTGGTGCCGACGAGGTAGCGCTCCTCCTCCGGGAGGAAGTACACGTTCTCGGCGGCCTGGCCGAGGAAGCCGGTGCCGTCCATGGCGGCCGGGCGGACCAGGGCCGGGGTGATCATCGGGGTGAAGCCGGCCGCGGTGGCCTGGGCGATCGCCATGTTGACCAGGGCGAGCTCCAGCAGCGCGCCGACACCGGTCAGGTAGTAGGACCGCGCGCCGGCGACCTTGGCACCGCGCTCGGTGTCGATCGCGCCGAGGATCTGCCCCAGCTCGACGTGGTCACGGGGCTCGAAGCCCTCGGCGGCGAAGTCGCGCGGGGTGCCGATCTCCTCCAGCGTGACGAAGTCCTCCTCGCCGCCGACCGGGGCGGCCGGGTCGATGAGGTTCGCCAGCGAGCGGAGCAGGCGCTCGGCCTCCTCCTTGGCCGCGCCCTGCTCGGCGTCGGCGGCCTTGACCTCGGCGGCCAGCTCCTTGGTGCGCTGGAGCAGGGCGGTCTTCTCCTCGCCCTGGGCCTTGGCCACCTGCTTGCCGAGCGTCTTCTGCTCGTTGCGCAGTTCGTCGAAGCGACTGCCCGAGGACCGGCGCCGTTCGTCGGCGGAGAGGAGGGCGTCGACCAGGTCGACGTCCTCGCCACGGACGCGCTGCGAGGCGCGCACTCGGTCAGGGTCCTCACGGAGCAGGCGAAGGTCAATCACGGGCCCAAGCCTACCGGGCGGGGGCCCTTCCACCGGTACGGGTTTTCCCCTGGGGATAACTCACCGGAGCCTGTGGATAACTTCTGTGGGGAACTCCGCCCCCGGGGGTTATCCACAGGCGGGCCCGGCGGGCTGTGGATGGTCGGGCCTCGGGGGCGGCCGGCGCGCGCAACCGAGGAATTGAGGTTTCAAACCTCATTTGACCTTCCCGGGTGAGGGAATTGAAGCACTCGGACGGGTGATTTGCTGGCACACGGGTGACTCTGGTCCGATTAGTCATCTCTGCGACGCTAACCGCTGATCCGACCGAAACGGGCAGTGGCTATACCGGTTTGTCGACTCATCCCCAGGGCTGTGGATAACTTCGGGCTGTGGACAGCGGGCGGCCCTGTGGACAGCCGGTTCCGGCGGTGATGGCCCCTGTGGACGACGGGCGGACGGCGGGTGTGGTCACCCCTCCCGCCGTCCGGGCGGGGTCGAAAACGGTCGGAAAAGGTCAGGAAGACAAAAGCCGACGGTCAGATGTCACCGGGGCCTCAAATGTCGCCGCGGCCGTCGAGGCAGCGGGAGAGCCAGTCGGCCGCCTCGGTGAAATCGGTGTCCGAGGTCCCCGGCCGCTGATGCTCGGAGACCTGCTGGTCGGCCCGCGGATAGGAGCCGAGGAAACGCACCTGCGGGCAGGTCCGCTTGAGGCCCATCAGCGCCTCGCTCACCCGCCGGTCGGCGAGGTGCCCCTCACAGTCGATGAGGAAGCAGTAGTTGCCGAGCCCCTCCCCGGTCGGCCGGGACTCGATCCGCATCAGGTTGACCCCGCGCACCGCGAACTCCTGGAGCAGCTCCAGCAGCGCACCCGGGTGGTCGTCCGGCAGCCAGACGACCATCGAGGTCTTGTCGGCGCCGGTCGGCGAGGAGACCCGGCCGGGCCGGCCGACCAGGATGAACCGGGTGGTCGCGTTGGCCGCGTCGGCGATGTCCTTGACCAGCGGGTCCAGGCCGTAGATCGGCGCCGCGAACTCGCCCGCGAACGCGCCGTCGAACCGCCCCTCGGCGACCTGCCGGGCGCCGTCGGCGTTGGAGGCGGAGGACTCCCACTGCGCGTCGGGCAGGTTGGCGGCCAGCCAGCGGCGCACCTGCGGCTGGGCCACCGGGTGGCTGGTGACGGTCTTGATCCCGGCCAGCTCCGTCCCGGGCCGGACCAGCAGGGCGAAGGAGATCGGCAGCAGCACCTCGCGGTAGATCATCAGCGGGGTGCCGGAGGCCAGTTCGTCGTTGGTCGCGGTGACGGCGCCCTCGACGGAGTTCTCGATCGGCACGAACCCGCCCGAGGCCTCGCCCCCGCGCACCGCGTCCAGCACCAGCGGCACCGAGGCCAGCGGGACCAGCTCCCGGGTCGCCGCCTCGGGCAGGGTGCGCAGCGCGGCCTCGGTGAAGGTGCCCGCGGGGCCGAGGTAGGTGTAGCGGGTCGCCGACATGCCGCGCCTCCATGCGAAAGGGTTACCGAGCACGCCACCTTAACCATTTCGCAGGCTCCCCACGGGGGTGTTCCGGTCCGTGGGAAGTGCCGGGCGGGGCGGGGTGCACGGGGCGTGCACGCCGCCTCCCGGCCGCTCGGCGGGCGGCCGGGAGGCGGATGGTGGAGCCGGCCGGCGGAGTCGGCGGGCGGGGGTTCCGCGGGCACGCCCCCGGTGGCTCGTCCCGGCCGTGGGCGGGCGCTACTCCAGCAGCGTCTGCCCCACGTACCCGTTCTCCGGCGCGCCCGGCGGGACGGCGTACAGGCCGCTCGCCTCGTGCCGCAGGAAGCGGGAGAGGCCGTCGCCCCGGGAGAGCTTGCGCTGCACCGGGGTGAAGCCCTTGCGCGGGTCGGCCTGGAAGGCGAGGAAGAGCAGCCCGGCGTCCGGCGAACCGTCGGCCAGCAGGCCGTCGTGGTACGAGAAGCCGCGCCGCAGCATCGCCGCGCCGCCGTTGGCGGCCGGCGCCGCGACCCGGATGTGCGCGTCGGACGGGATCGCCAGCGAGCCGTCGGAGGCCTGCGCGGTCAGGTCGGCGGGGGTGAACTCGCTGCTGCCGGGGGCCGCCGAGAGCGGGGCGCCGTCCGACTTGCGCCGCCCGATCACCCGCTCCTGGCGGTCCAGCGGCAGCGCCTCCCAGTTGTCCAGCAGCATCCGGATCCGCCGGAACACCAGGTAGGAGCCGCCCGCCAGCCAGGCGGGCTGGTCGCCCCCGGCGGTGCAGAACACCTTGGCGGCGAAGTCGCCCTGGCTCGGCTTGGGGTTGTTGGTGCCGTCGATCTGGCCCATCAGGTTGCGCCCGGTGATCCGGTGCGTGGCGGCGCCGGGGGTGCGGGCGAAACCGGCCGCCTGCCAGCGCAGCGCCGCCGTGCCGGCCGCCTGACGCTGGAGCACCCGCAGCGCGTGGACGGCGACCAGCGCGTCGTCGGCGCAGATCTGGACGAGGAGGTCGCCGTCGCCGCGGGCCGGGTCGAGGGCGTCCGCGGGGAAGGCGGGCAGCGGCTCCAGCGCGGCCGGGCGGCGGTCGGCCAGCCCGGCCTTGTCGAACAGGGTGGCGCCGAAGCCGAAGGTGAGGGTGAGCGAACAGGGGCCGGCGTCCAGCGCGACCTGGTTCTCGAACTCGTCGGCCGGCTCGCCGACGGCCAGCCGGGCGGCCGTCCGGGACCAGCGCTGGAGCAGCGCCCGCAGGGCGTCCCGGCCGGCCCCGCCGGCGAGGTCGAAGGCGGCCAGCTGGACCCGGGCCTGCTGCGGCTCGACGATGCCGGCCTGATGTTCCCCGTGGAACGGCAGCCGCCCCGCGCCGAGGGTGGGGCCGGCCGCGGGGGGGGGGGGGGGGGGGGGGGGGGGGGGGGGGGGGGGGGACGGCGGTCCGCCGTGCCCCTCGTCCACCCCTCCCACCCCCACTGG
>NZ_JBVINN010000005.1:30964-57472 GCF_055579305.1 Kitasatospora sp. NPDC032757
AGGGGCGCGGTCCGGCTCTCCCCCGGGAAACGGCGCCTGCCCGTCCCAGGGGGGAGTCGGGTCGGTGTGGGGTGTGTCCGGGGTGCCCCCCCCCCTCCCCCCCCCCCCCCCCGCCCCGGCGCTCGCCCCGGCCACCAGCCCGGCCCCGGCGGTGCCCAGCAGGGCCCGCCGGGTGACGCCGCCGCGCGGCCTCCGGCCGGCCTCTCCCGCGCTCGCGGCGCTCTCCGTACTCTCCGTGCTCTCCGTACCCGTCGTGCCGTCCATCGCGCTCACCCGATCTTCAGCGGTTTGATCTCGGTGGTCTGGTCGATGTCCGAGGAGCGGACCTGCACCGACACCACCCAGTTGCCGGCCAGTGGCAGCTGCGCGGTGCCGCTCCAGCGGCCGGTGCCCTCGGCGGTCAGGGTGACCGGCAGCGGGCCGAGGTCGCGGTCCGGCAGGGTGAAGGCGAGCTGCACCTCGGGGACGTCGACCGGCTGTCCGTCCGCGCCGTCCAGCCTGAGGTGCACCTCGTTGGCTCCGGTCCGGGCCGGGTTGAGGGTGACGGTGGCGGTGCCCTTGGCGTTCGGCGTGCGGCCCTTGGTGTCGTAGGGGAGCTTCAGCTCCAGGGTCTGGCCGGGCACGGTCTGCGGGGCGGGCGTGCCGCCCGGGGCGGGTGCGGTGGCGGGGGCCCCGGCCGCGACCTCGCCCGCCACCCGGCCGGGCGGCGAGTTGGTGAGCATCGTGGTGACCACCAGCACGGCCACCGCGACCAGCGCCTCGACCAGGACGGAGCGGCGCAGCCCGGCCCGGGTCGGGGTGAGCCCGCGGTCGCGCCCGGCGCTCTGCCGGGCGGCCTGCTGGCGGGCCAGCTGGGCCTGCCGGACCGGGTCGTCGGAGTGCGCGGCCACGGCAACGGGCTCCGGCGCCTCGGCCGGCGCGACCGCCACCGCCTCCTCGGGGGTGGCCCGCAGCCGGGCCAGCCACGAACGGGAGGTCCAGGCGACGCCGAGCATCGCGACCACGCAGCCGGTCTTCACCAGCAGCAGCCGCCCGTACTCGGTGCCGGTCAGCGCGCCCCAGCTGCCCAGGCCGCGCCAGGACTGGTAGATCCCGGTGGCGGTGAGCACGGCGACCGCGGCGAAGGCGAGCCTGGAGAAGCGGTCGGCGACGTCCGCGCCGATCCCGTGGCGCAGGCCGACCAGCAGGGCGGCCAGGCCGCCCAGCCAGAGCGCCATCGCGATCAGGTGCAGCACGCCGAGCGGCAGGGCCAGCCAGACCTGGATGCCCACCGCGGCGTGGTCGGCGCCGACCCAGGTCGCCGAGAGGGCGACCGCCAGCACCAGCCCGGCCACTCCGAGGCCCAGCCGGGCCTCGCGCAGCGGCCGCTCGGCGGCGCGCTGCTCCAGCTCGCGCAGCTCCCTCTCCTCGGCGTCCTCCGTGCCGGTGCCGGTGCCGGTGCCGGTACCGGTGCCGGTACCCGGGCTCGCGGCCGAGGGACCGGTGGTCCGCTGCGGCTGCCCGAGCTGGCCGACCAGCAGAGACAGGAACACCCCGCTCGCCGCGAGCAGCAGCAGCCGGGCGGCCAGCGCGGTGCCGATCCGCTCGTCCAGCGTGGCGCGCACCAGCGACAGGTCGAGGGCCTGCCCGACCCCGGAGCCCCGCTCGTACGGGCCGCGCAGCATCAGCACCGCGACGGTGGAGACCAGCAGCGCCACCCAGCCGGACATCAGCAGCCGCTGGACCGCGCGCTGCGCCGCCCCGGCGGGCCAGCAGATCAGCACGAACGCGGCCGCGCCGGCCAGCAGCGCGAACGCCCCGTACGCGACGGTCCGGCCGGCGCCGTAGAGGGCGGCGACCACGCCGTCGGCGTCGGCGCCGCTCAGCGCGGTGGCGGAGACGGAGGTGTCCGAGGGCGCGCCGACGGAGAAGGTGAACGCGCCGCCGATCGGGTGCGAGTCCTCGGAGACGGCCCGCCAGGCCACCGTGTAGGTGCCGTTGGCCAGCCCGCTGTTCAGCCCGACGCGCGCGGTGCTGCCCTTGCCGTCGGCGTGCGCCGGGTTGCCGGTGTCGACCGCCTTGCCGGCCGGGTCGAGCACCCGTACCGAGTCGCCGGAGAGCGACACCGACTCGCTGAAGGTCAGCGTGACGGTCTGCGGCGCGGTGGCGACGACCGAGTTCTGGTGCGGGTCGGTGGACTCCAGGGTGGCGTGCGCCGAGGCCGGTCCGGCGCAGGCGAGCATCAGCGCGAGGACGGCGCCGAGGGCGCCGAGCAGCCCGGCGAGTCTGCGGCGGGTGGTCTGCGGCAACGCGGCCTTCAGCATCTCGCGGGTCCCTTTACTGCTGGCCGGGGCGGTAGGTGAGCTCCTTGACCGGCACCTTGACCGAGATGGTGCCGGTCCGGGCGAAGGTCAGGTCGAGCTCGAGTTCGTCACCGAGGACGGGGGCCTTCTGCCATCCCATGATCATGAGGTGGCTGCCGCCGCGGGCGAGCTGCAACGCGCCGTGCGCGGGGACGTCGAGACGCTCGACCTGCTCCATGGTGGTGGCGGTGGAGCGGTGCATGGTGACCGAGCCGGCGGCCGGGCTGGAGACCTTCACCAGCTGGTCCCCGCCGCCGTCGTTGCGCACGGTCAGATAGCCGGCCGCCATCCCGCCCGCCGGGGGCAGCGGGATGTAGGAGTCGGCGACGCTCAGCCTGGCCGGTCCGTCGGCAGCTGCGGCGGCGCCGTCCTGGCCGCCCGCACCGCAGGCGACCAGGATGGCGCCGCCGCCCAGTGCCGTCGCCAGCACCGCGCCCGCGAGCGCCGTCCGCCGGAACCCGAGCACGCCGGTGCCCTTCACGCCGGGACCCCCTTGGCGAGCAGCGGGAGGTCGTGCTCGTACGTCTTCTCCTCGGTGCCGCTGAGGTAGAGGACGTGCGCCTTGTCGTCCGAGGGCAGGAAGGCCAGCACCTGCGCGCCGTGGGTGGAGGTGACCGTGCCGTCGGCGTTGACCACCGGGTCCTCGATCATGATGCCGAGCGACTTGGCGGCCGTCTTCACCTTGGCGAGGTCCCCGGTGAGGCCTATGAAGTCGGTGCCCATCGAGTCCAGCCAGGTGCGCAGCACCTGTGGGGTGTCGCGCTGCGGGTCGGTGGAGACGAAGACGACGTTGACCTTCTGCCGCTCCTCGGCGGAGAGCTTCTTCATCGCCACGCCGATGTCGCCCATGGTGGTCGGGCAGACGTCCGGGCAGCTGGTGTAGCCGAAGAAGAGCAGCGTGGTCCTGCCGTTGGTCTTCTGCCGCAGGTCGTACGGCTGGCCGGCGGTGTCGGTCAGCTGGAGGTCGGGCTTCTCGAAGTTCTTGCCGAGCACGGTGCCCTCGTAGGGCGAGTCGGCCTTCTGCTGGGTGACCTTGGCGGGGCCGGTGCCGCTGCCGCCGTCGGAGCCGCAGGCGGTCAGGGTGAGGGCGGCGGCGAGGGCCACGGCGGCGCCGGCCAGGAGGGTGGTGCGGGTGGTGCGGGCCATGGGGGATCCGATCGTGCGCGGTGGATCACCGGCGGGGCCGCCCCGGGGTACGGGTGCGGCGCGGGGACGGCCCCGCCGGTGCGAGGGGTCAGGAGGCCGAGCCGCCGCTCCTGCGGCGCAGGCCGAGGATGCCGAACGCGGTGCCGATCACGCCGACCACGATGCCGACCACGCCGAGGACCCGGGCGGTGGAGTCACTGGACTTGGTGGAGCCGGCGGCCTCGTCCTTGGCGCCGTCGTGGCCGTGGCCGTCGGCGGCCGGGGCGGCGGAGGCGGTGACGCCGTGGCCGTCCTCGGAGGTGGCCTTGGTGAGGGCGAGCACGGGCGCGGGCTTGGCCGGCTCGGGCTGGCCGTCCTTGGCCTCGTCGATCCAGCGGACGACGTCGCCGTTGTCGTAGCTCTGCAGTGCCTTGAAGGTCAGCTTGTCGGTGTCGGTCGGCAGCGGGCCGAGCGAGACGCGGAACTCCTGGAACTGGCCGGGGGCGATCTTGGTGCCCGCGTCGGCGGTCCAGGTGATCTTGGAGACGGCCTCGTTGACGTCGTTGCCGTGCACCTTGATCGGCTTGTCGAGCTTGGACTTCTCGACGGTCGCCGTCCAGCCCGGCATCGGGAGGGTCCGGACGGAGGCCAGCGGGTGGTCCAGCGGGAGGTTGACCTCCAGCTTCACCGTCGAGGCGGTGTCGTTCTCGTTCGGCACCCGGAAGTCGACGGCGGTGTAGCCGCCCTGCGGGGCGCTGCCCGGGTTCACGGTGACGTGCGCGAAGGCCGGGCCGGCCAGGGCCACGACGGACGCGGCGGCGGTGAGGGCGACGGCGGCGATACGACGGGCGGGAAGGGAACGCATGATGGCGGGGTCTCCGTTCGGAGGCTCGGCGGCAGGCCCGCTGCGGGCACGGTGATCCGTGCGCCGGCGGGGCCGCGCGGCGTGGGGACGAGTGGGGGGAGGCCGCTGACCGCGCGAGGGTGCGGGTACGGCTCTGCTGCCGCGTACACCCGGGGCCCGGAGCGAGTGGGCGCTCCGAGGACGGCGGGTCAGTACGCGAGCGCCCCGAACGGAGGGCCGCGCCGCACCACGCTGTGCCGCAGCGCGGCACCGGCCGGCAGCGGGTGCTCCCCGCCGCGCGCGTCGAACCGGCGGGCCGGGCCGCCGGGCGTGCCGAGCAGGCCGCGCAGCAGGACGGCGGCCAGTGCGAACGCCGTCCGCAACGGCGTCGCCCAGTGCTCCCGGGCGGCCGCGGCGGTGATCCGGACCAGCCGCCAGAGCGCGGCCTCGCCGCGGCGCAGCCACCAGCCGGCCACCAGGGCGGCGGCCAGGTGGCCCGCGAGCATCGACGGCGTCATGCCGAAGAGGCCGCCCTGCCACCAGGGCGCGACGGCGTACGCCTGCGGGTCCAGGCCCGCGCTGGAGACCAGCTGCTCGGCGGACGGGTTGCCGGGCAGACCGGTCAGCGTGCCGGGGCGGGCTTCGTTGCAGATCAGCCGGCCGGCCACCTGCGGCAGGGTCAGCGGCCCGGAGCCGCCGTGGTGCATGCCGGCCATGGCGCCGGCCGCCGCGGTGGCGTGCCCGCCGAAAGCGTGGAAGAGACAGTGCAGGCCGAGCTGGCCCGCGCCGAGCGCACCGGCGATGGCGGCCAGCGAGCGCTCCCGACCGCCGAAGGCCACCGCGAGGGCGAGGACGGCCGCGAAGCCGGTCGCGAGCGCGGCCGGGGCCACGTTCCCGCCGCCGGCCAGGGCGTGCCCGGCGGCCGCGATCAGCGTGCAGACCAGGGCGAACGGCACCGCCCGCGCAAGCCGCAGATCCCAGGCGGCGTCCCCCACCGGCGCGTCCGGTGCGAGGGCGCCCGGGTGCGGGGCGGCGGCGAGGGCAGTCATGGCGGGGCCCATCATCTCATCGCCTACAGGGGGGACACGGGCAGGGTGGGAAATCCCTACGAATGCCCCGTTCGGCCCCGGCGTGAGACCCCCGGTGTGCGCCGCTCGGCACAGTCCGCGGCCCCAGTCCATCCGCCGAACGGGCGGTGGCGGACCTCCGGCACGGTTCGCCGCCGGATCGCCCGGAGATACCTAGTTGTATGTGGAGCCGCAGCCAGGAGGGACCTCCCGTGGACATCTGGTGGACTCTGCACCTCAAGCGCGACCCGGCCAGCGTTCCGCTGGCCCGGCGCATCCTGCTCGGTGCGATGGCGACGGCGGGCGTGGACCCGCAGGTCGCCCACGACCTCGGTGTCGCCCTCAGCGAGGCCTGTGCCAACGCCGTCGAGCACGGCGCCGGCGGCCGGCCGGACGAGGGCTTCCAGGTCACCGCGTCGATCAACGGCGACCTGCTGCGGATCGAGGTGACCGACTCCGGGCCCGGCGTCTCCGCCCCTGCCACCGGCCCCGCCGCGCCCGCCGCGCCTGCCGCTGCCGGACCGTTTCCGCTGCGGCGGCCGGCCGCCCCGCCGGCCCGCCCAGCGGTGGCCGGCCGAGGGCCCCGCCGCAGCCGGCGCGGGCGGGCCAGCGTCCCCGGGCCGGTCCTCACCGCCCACCGTCCCCGCCGCGAGGGCCGTCCCTACGACACCCATGTACTGCCCTGCCGGCCCCCGGCCCCCACGCTGCGCCCGGTGGACCTCGACACCCTCCCCGACCTCACCGCCGAGTCCGGCCGCGGCCTCTTCCTGATCCACGCCCTCACCGACCACGTCCAGCTGCGCAACCACCCGCTGCGCGGCGCGATCGTCAGCTTCGACAAGATCCTCAAGTGGCAGGACGACGCCCTCCTCCGGGCCTGCTGATCCCCGGTACGCCGAAGGGGTACGGGCGGCGCGCCCGTACCCCTTCTCCTGTTGCCGACCGGGGTCAGCTGTGCGCGCCGGCCTTGCGGCGGCGCAGGACGAGCAGAGTGCCGGCGCCCGCGGCGAGCACGGCGGCGCCGCCGAGGGCGATCGGGAGGGTGTTGGAGCTGGAACCGGTCTGGGCCAGCTGCGGACCGGCGGCCGGGCTGGTGGCGACCTTGGCGGCACTGGTGGCCGGGGCGGGGGTGGTCGCGGCACCGGCCTCGGCGACCTTGAACTCACCCTCGTAGTAGCCGTAGAACTGGGTGCAGGCGTTCGGCTTGTTGTTGGCCGGGGTGGGGACCTTGTCGTTGTCGAACGCGTCCGAGCCGGAGTCGTAATTGGCTCCGTACTTCCCGGCCGGGGCCTTGGCGGTGGCGGCTATCCGGACCTGGACGGTGTGCTTCTCGCCCTTGGCCAGCTTGAAGTCGGGCACCGGCAGCGCGCGGTTGTCGAGCTTCGCGGGCTTCCAGCCGGATCCACTGTTCAGCTGGACGTCGAAGAACTCGGTGCTCCACTGGACCGGGCCGTCCCCGTCGAATTCGTCGGTGACATAGAGGGAGTTGTGGACGGCGGGCAGGTCGACGCCGCTGTTGTTCTCCCAGGTCACGGTGATCTCGGCGGCCGGGCCGCCCTTGATCAGGGTGGTGCCGTACAGGCCGGTGCCGGTGACCTTGAGGAGCGAGCTCTGGTACACCCCACCGTGGCAGCGGTCGTTGAACGTGGGCGTCGGCGCAGGGCTGGTCGGCCGGACGGTGGGCTTCGCCGTGGCGGTGGCCGACGGGGTGCCCGTCGGGGAGGCGCTCGGGGAGCCGGTCGCCGTCGCGGTGGCCGACTTCGTGCCCGTCGGGGTCGGGGTCCCGGTCGGGGTGGGCGTGGCCGAGGTGGTCGCGCTCGGGCTCGGCGAGATGGCGGCGGCGCCGGCGGTGGCCGTGCCGACGGTCGCGCCGAGGGAGAGCGCGAGCAGCGTGGACGCGGCCAGTAGGCGGGAAGAGCGCACGATCTTTGCCCCCATTGAGGTGAATGATGTCTCTTTATGCGCGACTTGACGCCTGGTTGTGATCATCGGCGGTGCGCAGGAGCGGCACCCTATCGAGGGGTGGGCGCCGGGCTTCGGCTGGGGTGGCCGGAAGGGATCTACGGTGGCGCGATGGGTGCGGTGGGCGAGTGGGATCTGCGACGGCTGCGGGTGCTGCGGGCGGTCGGTGAGTGCGGCACGGTGACGTCGGCGGCCGAGCGCCTCTGCCTGTCGCCGTCGGCGGTCTCGCAGCAGGTGTCGGCGCTCGCGAAGCAGCTGGGCGCGCCGATGCTGGAGCCGTACGGCCGGCGGGTCCGGCTGACCAGTGCGGCGCGGCTGGTGCTGCACCATGCCGAGCTGGTGTTCGGGCAGTTGGAGCGGGCCGAGGCGGAGCTCGCCGGGTACCTGCACGGCGAGGCCGGCGAGGTGCGGGTCGGCGCGTTCGCCACCGCGATCGGCGGGCTGCTCGTGCCGGCGATCGCCCGGCTGCGCGAGGCGGCACCCCGGCTGGGCGTGCGGGTGGTCGAGGCGGAGGCGGCCGGGGCGTACGGGCTGCTGGCGGCGGGCGACGTCGACCTGGCGCTGTCGCTCGCGGTGCAGCCGGCCGGCGGCGACCCGCGGTTCGTGGAGTCGGTGCTGCTGAGCGACCCGCTGGACGTGGCGCTGCCGCCCGGCCACCCGCTGGCCGGCGCGCCGGGGCTGCGGCTGGCGGATCTCGCCGGTGAGCCCTGGATCTACGGCGCCGCCGGGCCCTGGCGGGAGATCACACTGGCGGCCTGCGGGGACGCCGGGTTCAGGCCCGAGCGGGCGCACACCGCGGCGGACTGGACGGCGATCCTGGCGATGGTCGCGGCCGGCCTCGGGGTGGCGCTGGTGCCGCGGCTGGCGTCGGCGGGGCGCGGGGGCGGGGCGGTGGTCCGGGCGCTGCCCGCCGACCTGCCGACCCGCCGGGTGGTCGCGGCGGTCCGGGCCGGGACGGAGGCGACACCGCCGCTGCGCCGGGTGCTGGCCGCGTTGGTCGAGGTCGCGGCGACCGTTCAGCCGGAGTGAACGGTTTGCTCAGTTCTTTGTGATGGACCTGACGAGTGGGTCGGGGCCAAGGTGGATCCATGGCCACCGACAACGCTCCCAGGACCCTTCCCGACGCCGACGCGCTGCCCTACGCGGGTGGCAACCCCTACGCCGACTACCGCAGCGGCGACTTCGCCTTCACCGCGCTGACCGACCTGGCCGACCGCCGGCTCGGCGGCGCCGTGATCGCCGCCAACGACGAGCTGTTCGCCGAGCGCGAGAACCTGCTGCTGCCCGAGCCGGCCGAGTTCCGCCCGCACACCTTCGGCAACAAGGGCCAGATCATGGACGGTTGGGAGACCCGCCGCCGCCGCGGCGCCGGCACCGACCGCCCGCACCCGGCCGCCGACGACCACGACTGGGCGCTGATCCGCCTGGGCGTGCCGGGAGTCGTGCAGGGCGTGATCGTGGACACCGCGCACTTCCGCGGCAACCACCCGCTGCAGATCAGCCTCGAAGGCGCCGAACTCCCGGGCACCCCGGGCCCGGAGGAGCTGCTCGCCGGCTCCACCGTCTGGCACCCGCTGGTGCCCCGCTCGCCGGTGCGCGGCCACGCCGCCAACGGTTTCGCGGTCGAGGGCGGCCGCCGCCTCACCCACCTGCGGCTCAGCCAGTACCCCGACGGCGGCATCGCCCGGCTGCGGGTGCACGGCGAGGCCCGGCCGGACGCCGCCTGGCTGGCCGCGCTCGGCACCTTCGACCTGGCCGCGATCGAGCACGGCGGCACCGTCGAGGACGCCTCGGACCGCTTCTTCTCGCCCCCGTCCAACCTCGCGCTGCCGGGCAGGTCCCGTGCGATGGGCGACGGTTGGGAGAACCGCCGGCGCCGGGACGACGGCCACGACTGGGTCCGGCTCCGGCTGGCCGGGCGCGGCGCGATCCGCGCGGTGGAGATCGACACCGGCTACTACGTGGGCAACGCGGCCGGCTGGGCCGCGCTGTCCGGGCGGGACGAGCAGGCCGCGGACCCGCAGGAGTGGTTCGAGCTGGTGCCGCGGACCAGGCTCCAGCCCGACGCCGTCCACCGCCTGGTGCTGGACGCGCCCCGGCCCGCCACCCACGTCCGGCTCGACGTCTTCCCCGACGGCGGCATCGCCCGGCTGCGGCTGCACGGCAGCCTGGTCTGACCCCGTCCCGCGCGCGGCCGGCCTCGTCCCCCGCCACCCGGTCCGGCCGGCGGACTCCCCCGGTTGCCGGTGCCGGACCGCCGCCGGACGATGGGGAGATGATGCACCAGATGCGCGCCGAGTACGGCGACGGCGGCCCGGCCGCCGGGGTGAGGCTGTGGCACATGGTCCGCGGCTCCGACACCGTGGCCATGTGCGGCCGGGAACTGGACGAGGACGCGCCGTTGCTGGAGCCGGTGGAGTGGGGCAGGACGCCCGAACTCTGCTGCCACACCTGCGGCGCGTACTACCTGCGCGAGACGCCGTACCTGGCGCCGGAGCACCAGTAGCGACCGTGGGCCGTCAGGCAGGTCTACCGTGGTCGGTATGGAGGAATCCCTGGTCCGGCCGCGGTCGTTGGTGCGCGAGGCCGCCGAGCTGCGGGCCGGCCGCCCCGGCCTGGCCGTCCACGTCGACCGGCTCTGCGGCCGGATCGAGCAGGTGGACCCGCTGATCCACGCCTTCGTGCCAGAGCCCGGCCGTCCCGAGCGGCTGCACGCCGAGGCCCGCGCGCTGGCCGCGCGGTACCCCGACCCGGCCGCCGCGCCGCCGCTGTACGGGGTGGCGGTCGGGATCAAGGACATCGTGCACGTCGACGGTCTGCCGACGCACGCCGGATCCGCCCTGCCGCCGGGTGTGCTGGCCGGGCCGCAGGCCGTCGTGGTGGACCGGCTGCGGGCCGCGGGCGCGCTGGTCGCGGGCAAGACGGTGACCGCCGAGTTCGCGGGAACCGCCCCCGGCCCGACCCGGAACCCGCACCACTCCGGGCACACCCCGGGCGGCTCCAGCAGCGGCTCGGCGGCCGCCGTCGCGGCCGGGCTGGTACCGCTGGCGATCGGCACCCAGACCGTCGGCTCGGTGATCCGGCCCGCCGCCTACTGCGCCGTGGTGGGGTTCCGGCCGACCTACGGGCGGATCCCGGTGGACGGGGTGATCCCGAACGCGCCGAGCTTCGACACCCTGGGCCTGTTCACCGCCGACCTGGCGGGCGCGGCGCTGGCGGCGCCCCTGCTCTGCGACGACTGGCGCGCCGAGGAGGCCCGCCCGGCCGGACGGCCGCCCGTCCTCGGGGTGCCGGCCGGCCCCTATCTGGAGCGGGCCCTGCCGGAGGCGCGGAAGGCCTTCGACGAGCAGCTGGAGCTGCTGGCGGAGGCTGGCCTGACGGTGCGTCGGATCGATCTGCTGCCCGACTTCGCCGACCTGGTGCGGCAGTTGCAGACGATCAACCGGTTCGAGCAGGCCCGCACCCACGCCGACTGGTTCGCCCGCTTCGGCGGCCTCTACCGGCCGGAGACGGTGGCCGGCATCCGGCACGGCCAGGCCGTCCAGCCGGAGGACTACGCGGCCGCGCTGCGCGCCCGCGCACACCTCCGCGGCCGGATCGCCGAGGCGTGGGCGGCCTCGGGGGCCGACCTCGTGGCGGCGCCCGCCGCGACCGGTCCGGCCCCGTCCGGGCTGGGCAGCACCGGTGAGGCGGTGATGTCGCTGCCGTGGAGCTACGCCGGGCTCCCCGCGCTCAGCCTGCCGGCCGGTACGACGGCGGACGGACTGCCGCTGGGCCTCCAGGTGGTCGGCCCGGCCGGCGCCGACGAACGGCTGCTGGCACAGGCGGCCGTGCTGGAACGGGTGTTGGGGGCCTGCGGGTAGCGCGGACAGGGGGTTAACCCCCGCCCGGATCCGCCGGACCGCCGCACTGCGCCCGCACCCGGGTGCGCGGGAGGGTGAGTCCATGCCGAAGCCGCCCCGCCACCCCAGCCCGCAACGCCGTTCCCGCCGGGCCGTCCTCGCCCCGACCCGCCCGGGAGCGTGGGTCTGATGCTGTTCTCCTACGCACTCCAGAGCCTGAACGCCCGCCGGTCCAGCTTCGTGGGCGCCTTCTGCGCGCTGTTCTTCGCCGCCCTGACCGTCACCGCCTGCGGCACCCTGCTGGAGACCGGCCTGCGCGGCGAGATCCGCACCGAGCGGTACGCGGGCGCTCCCCTGGTGGTGGCCGGCGATCAGCAGGTGCACCAGACGACCGTCAAGGACAAGGGCAACGGGAAGACCAAGACCAAGGAGAAGGCCAAGCCGCTCGCCGAACGGGCCTGGCTGCCCGCCGGGCTGGCCGACCGGATCGCCGCCGTGCCGGGTGTCCGCGCCGCCGTGCCCGAACTCACCTTCCCCGCCCAGCCGGTGGCCTCCGACCGGCTCCCCGGCCACGGCCACTCCTGGGCCTCCGCCGAGCTGACCCCGTTCACCCTCACCGAGGGCCGGGCGCCGGGCGCGGCCGACGAGTTGGTGGTCGACGCGGGCCTGGCCGCGCGGGCCCGGCTGCACGTCGGCGACCGGCTGACCGTCCGCTCCACGCAGACGCCCGTCGCCTACCGGATCTCCGGCATCGCCGGCGCCCGGGGCGTCGAACTCACCGAGCAGAGCGCGCTGTTCTTCAGCCCGGCCGAGGCCGAGCGGCTGGCCGGCCGGCCCGGCCAGGTCGCCGCGGTCGCCGTCCTGCCCGCGCCCGGCACCGATCCGGCGAAGCTCGCCCGTGACCTCGCCCCGGCGCTGGCCGGCAGCAACGCCGTCGTCCACCGCGGCGCCGACCGCGGGCAGGCCGAGTTCCCGGACGCCGCCGGTGCCCGGGTGAAGCTGGTCAGCATGGGCGCGGCGATCGGCGGCACCGCGCTGCTGGTGGCCGTCCTGGTGGTCAGCGGGACCTTCGCCCTGATGATCCAGCAGCGCGGCCGGGAGATCGCCCTGCTGCGCGCGGTGGCGGCCACGCCCGGCCAGGTGCGGAGGATGATCGGCGGCGAGGCGCTGCTGCTGGGCCTGGCCGCCGGCGCGCTCGGCTCGCTGGCCGGGCTACCCGCCGGCGGGTGGCTGTACGACGGCTTCGTCGACCTCGGCGCCGTGCCGGACACCCTGCACCACACGCTGAGCGTCTTCCCGATGTTCGCCGCGGTGGCCGCGACCCTGCTGGCCGGCTGGGCCGCCGCCCGGATCTCGGCCCGCCGGACGTCCCGGATCCGCCCCGGCCAGGCCCTGTCCGAGGCCGCGGTCGAGGTGCCGGGCGCCGGCTGGGCGCGGGCGCTGGCGGGGGCTCTGGTGCTGGTCGGCGGCATCGTCCTGGTCGCCGTCCTCGCCGTGCTGGACACCGAGAAGGCGGCCACCCCGGTGACCTTCGCCGCCGTGGTGGTGCTGGCCGTCGCGGTCTCGCTGCTCGGCCCGGTGCTGGCCCGGGTCGCGTCCGCCGCCATCGGCGGGGCCCTGCGGGTCTTCCCGGTCAGCGGCCACCTGGCCGCCGCCAACCTGCGGGCCGAGTCCCGCCGGCTCGGCGCCGCCGCCGCGCCGCTGGCCCTGTTGACCGCGATGGTCTGCACGGTGCTGTTCACGCAGTCCACCCTCGGAGGCGCGGCCGCCCGGCAGGCCGAGGACGGCGTCCGCGCCCCGTGGACGCTGGCCGCGAGCGCGCCGGGCGTGCCCGGCCAGGCGGCGCAGGCGGTGCGGGCGCTGCCCGGCGTCACCGCGGTCACCGAGGTGCTCCGCAGCTCGGCCCGGATCGACCTGGAGAAGTACACCGTGCAGGGCGTGACCACCGAGGGCCTGGCGGCGAGCTGGGACCCGGGGGTGACGGCGGGCACGCTGGCCGGATTCGGCGACGGCGACCTCGCGGTCAGCGCGACGGCGGCCGGCAGCCTCGGGGTGGGCCCCGGCTCCACCGTGCGGCTGGTCCTCGGCGACGGCACCCCCGCCACCCTGACCGTCCGGGCCGTCTACGCCCGCGGTCTCGGCTTCGGCGACCTCACGCTCTCGCACGCCCTGCTGGCCCGGCACGTCGACAATCCGCTCGCCTCCGCCGTCCTGGTGGCCGCCGACGGCCAGGTCACCCGGGAGCGGCTGGGCGCGGCGGTGGCGGGATTCCCCGGGGTCCGGGTCCTCGACCGGGCGCAGAGCGGCGAGATCGCGGCCGAGGCCCGGCAGAACGGTGCCGAGGCCAACTACCTCGGGATGGCCCTGGTGCTCGGCTTCACCGCGATCTCGGTGGTGAACACCCTGGCCATGGCCACCGCCGACCGCCGCCGGGAGTTCGCCCTGCTCCGGCTGACCGGCACGACCCGGCGCCAGATCCTCGGGATGCTGCGGCTGGAGTCGGTCGCCGTGGCGGTCACCGGTGTCACCGTCGGCTCGGCGATCGCCTTCGCGGTGCTCACCGCCTTCAGCCTCGGCATGACCGGCACGGCCGACGTGGCCTGGGGCTGGACCGGCTACGCCGGGGTGCTGGCGCTGGCCGCGGTGCTGGCCCTGGCCGCCACCACCCTCCCGGCCCGGCCGGCCCTGCGGGCGCCGGCCCTGGGAGTCCCGGCCAAGTGAACGGCGGCGTCCACCGCTATACCCTGGCGGGACGCAGGCGCACCGGGCGGCTCACGACTGTGGGCCGCCCGGCGGCGCTCCCGCTACGACGGGTCTCCCGTCCCGACGGACAGCAGAGGTGGACTGTGAGCGGTTCTGTCACGGACCGGTACACGGACCCGCGAACCGACGGACGCGCGGCCGTCCGTGCCGACGGGCGGGCCGACGGACGGGTCCAGCGCGGTGAGGAGACCCGCCGGGCGGTGCTGCGCCGTGCGGTCGAGATCGCCTCCGTCGAGGGGCTGGACGCGCTGTCGATCGGCCGGCTGGCCACCGACCTCGGGCTGAGCAAGAGCGGGGTGTTCGCGGGCTTCGGCTCCAAGGAGGAGCTGCAACTGGCCACCGTCCGGGCCGCCCGGCGGATCTTCGCGGACGCGGTGGTCACCCCCGTCCAGGACACCGCCCCCGGCCTCGGCCGGGCCCGGCGGCTCTGCGAGAGCTGGCTGGCGTACTCGCGGGCCAGGGTCTTCCCCGGCGGCTGCTTCTTCTACGAGGTGAGCGCCGAGTTCGACGCCCGCCCCGGCCCGCTGCGCGACGCGCTGGCCGGCTGCGCCCGGGAGTGGCGCGACCTGCTGCTCGACACGCTGGCGCAGGCCCGGGCGACGGGCGGGCTGCGGGCCGACGCCGACCTGGAGGACCTGGCGTTCGCGCTGATCGCGGTGCTGGAGACGGCCAATTCGCAGGCCCTGCTCTTCGGCGAGGACACCCCGTACGACCGGGCGGGGCGTGTGGCGCTCGGGCTGCTGCGGGCGGAGGCGGCCGACCCGCGGGCGCCCGAGCTGGCCTGATCCCACGCGCCTGATCCCCCCTGCCCGGCCACCCCTGCCCCCCACCCCTGCCTGGCCCCCACCTGTCTGATCCCGCGTGCCTGGTCCCGCGCCTGATTCCCGCGTGGTGTCCCGGCGGCCGGCTCTCGGCCATAAAACTGCACGAACGGTCGTGCTAATATCTTCCGCAGTTCGGCCCCCGCACCCAGGCAGACCCGTCAACACCGACAGGGAGTCCCCGATGGACCCGGCCGTCGCACTGATCCGCACCACCCTCAACGCCACCTCGCTGATCGCCCCCGGCCTGGCCGGCCGGGCCGCGTTCCGGCTCTTCCGCCACCCCCTGCGGCGCGGCCGGGTGCGCACCCTCGAACGCGAGGTCCACGCACAGGCCGTCACCGAGCGGCTCTCCGTCCGCGGCGAGCCCGTGGTGGTCTACCGCTGGGGCGACGGCAGCCGGCCCGTCCTGCTGCTGCACGGGTGGCAGTCCCGCGCCTCGCGGTTCGCCGCCTTCGTGCCCCGGCTGAGGGCGCTCGGCCTGAGCCCGGTCGCCTTCGACGCCCCCGGCCACGGCGACTCCGGCGGCCGCACCAGCACCGTGCTCGACCTCCGCGAGCTGGCCGGCCGGCTCCAGGAGCGGTACGGCGGCTTCGAGGCGGTGGTGGCGCACTCGCTCGGCGTCAACGCCGCCTTCCTGGCCCTGCGGGGCGGCCTGCGGGCCGGGCGGCTGGTCGCGATCGCCGGGGTCAGTGAGGTCTCCTTCATGCCGGCCGCCTTCTGTGCCCAGGCCGGGCTGAACGGCGTGGTCGAGCGGCGGCTGCGGCGGCTGATGGAGCGCGAGATGTTCCCCGGCGTCGGCGACGTCACCGAGTACTTCGACGCCGCCCGCCGCCCCGAGGAGATCGGCCTGCCGATCCTGGTGCTGCACGACGAGGGCGACGACGTGGTCGCGGTCGGCCACGCCCGCCGGCTCAAGGCCGCGTACGGCGACCGGCTCGACCTGGTCGTCACCCGGGGCCTCGGCCACCGCCGGATCCTCACCGAACCCGCCGTCATCGACAACGCCGTCGGCTTCCTGGCGGCCGGCCGTCCTGGCGGCCCGGACCTCGAGCGGGACGTCGCACAGGGTGTCGCGCGGGAGGTCGGTGCCGCATGAGCCTGCTCGAACTGCACGCCCGGTCCCTGGCGTTGGCCGCCGAGGTGATCACCACCGTCCAGCCCGAGCAGCTGGTGCTGGCGACGCCCTGTGCCGGCTGGACGCTCCGCCGCCTGCTGGAGCACGTGGTCGGCCAGCACCGGGGCTTCGCCGCGGCCGCCCGGGGTGCCGGGCCCGACCGGGCACTCTGGCGGGACGTCCCGGTCAACGGCGATCCGGCGGGCGCGTTCCGGCGCTCGGCCGAGGAGCTGACGGCGGCCTTCACCGAGGCGCATGCCACGGCCGGACGCGAACTCTGGCTGCCCGAGATCCGCGACGGCGGCCCCTTCCCGTTGCGCCAGGCCGTCGGCTTCCACCTGCTGGACACCCTGGTGCACGCCTGGGACGTCGCGGCGGCGCTGGGCGTGCCGAAGGGGATCGCCGAGGCGGTGGACGGCGAGGAGCGGCTCGCGGCCGCCCTGCTGTCGGTGGCCGGGCTGGTGCCGGCCGCGCCCGCGGACCGGGCGCCGGGGCGGGCGTTCCAGGAGCGCCGTCAGCAGGCCGACGGCGCCGGGCCGTTCGACCGCGCGCTGGCGCTGCTCGGCCGCGACCCGGCGTGGACGCCGCCCGCCGGCCCGGGGCCGGGCTCAGCGCCCGTCGCGCTGCTCGTCGGGGAAGCGCGGTCCGCCGATCAGGAAGAGCAGCGCGGCGATCGGAAAGCCGATCGAGGCGGCCAGTAGCACGAAGAACTGCCAGACCATTTCTCGCTCCTCGCCAGTCCTGGGGAGGCCCGTCAGCGCCGGAAGGCCGGGCCCCCCGAAGGAGATCCCAAACCCCGCAGGCCCTGATTGGCCGAATTGTCCACTCGGTATCCGACGGTATGGCCGAATTACTTCCGTTGCCACCGGGACGGACCCGCGCGCCGCGTGCACGGGTCTGGGCCTGCGCGCCGTCGGCGGCCACACTGTCGGGATGCAGGTACAGCTCGCAGGGGAAGCACGGCGGCCGGACCGCGAGAGCGAGGACTTCGCGGCGGCCTCGCCGGAGGCGCTCGTACTGCTCGACGGTTCGAGCTCGCCGACCGGCCTGGAGTCCGGGTGCCGCCACGGCACCCCCTGGTACGTACGGCGGTTGGGGGTGCATCTGCTGGCCCGGCTCACCGACCGCGCGGACCGCTCGATCGGGGAGTGCCTGGCCGACGCCATCGCGGAGACGGCCGCGCTGCACGGCGGCCGCTGCGACCTCGGCCACCCCAACACGCCGGCGGCCATGGTGGTCGCCGCCCGTCGGCACGGCGCCGCGCTGGAGTACCTGGTGCTCGGAGACTCGCTGCTGGTGCTCCAGTTCAAGGACGGCCCGCCGAAGGTGATCGGCGACAACCAGCGCTTCCCGGGCGGCGAGGAGCTGCGCCGGCAGGTCTGGTCGACGGTGCCCGGCTCGGCCGAGCGCGCCGCGCTGCACCTGGAGTACGCGCTGGCCGTGCGCGCCGCCCGGAACACCGGCAACGGCCCGTGGATCGCCGCCGCCAGCCCGAAGGCGGCCCAGCACGCCGAGACCGGCTTCGTCGGCGTGGACCGGTTGCACGCGGTGGCCGCGCTGACGGACGGCGCCTCGCGCTACACCGAGCGCTTCGGTCTGGGCAGCTGGGCCGACGCGCTGCGGCTGCTCGCCGAGTCGGGGCCGGGGGAGCTGATCGCCCAGGTGCGGGCGGTCGAGCGGGCGGACGCAGCCTGCGAGCGCTGGCCGCGCGGCAAGGCGCACGACGACGCCTCGGCCCTCTACGCGTTGCTGTGACGGTGGCCGTGGCTCTGCTCACGGCCGGGAGCCCCGGTCGTCCGGGCGGGCCCGTCGCACCCGCCGGAGCGGTGCGGCGGTCCGGGAGTCCGCGGCGGTCCCGGAGTCCGGTGCGGCGGTCCCGGAGTCCGGTGCGGCGGTCCCGCGCGGCGGACGGCGGTCCGCTCAGGCGGCCGCCGCGGTGACGACGCCCGCCCGTTCGGCGAGGACGCCGGCCTGGAAGCGGCTGTCCGCGCCCAGGCTGCCCATGAGCTCGGCGATGTGCCGGCGGCAGGTGCGGACGGACATGCCCAGGCGCCGGGCGGCCTGCTCGTCGGTGCTGCCCTCGGCGAGCATCCGGGCGATGGAGCTCTTGATCGCCGCGCCGGCCTCGCCGTAGCCCGCGACCACGCTGCGGGTCTCCTCCTGGCCGAACGGCAGGGCCCGGCCCCAGCACTGTTCCAGCGAACGGTAGAGGTAGTCGACGAGGGCGGGCTCGCGCACCATGACGGCGCCGCTGGGTGCGCCGATCCCCGTCCGGGGAATGAAAGCGACCTCGCGGTCCACGATGACGACGCGGTCGACGATCTCGTTGTCGGTGCGCAACTCGCAGCCGGAGGCGGTCAGTTGGCTGGCGTAGTGCTGCATGGCCGGATTGACGCGGACGGTGTGCTGGTACAGCGCCCGCATCCGAACGCCGCGGTCGAGCAGTTCGAGGTTGCGCTCGAGCGCGTCCGCCATGCCCTCGGTCGAGCCGATGCCCGGGTGTGCGCTGAACACCTCCGTACGGCAGTTCCCGGCCAGCTCCTGGAACATGGCGCGGACGTCGTCGGGGTTCTCCATCACGTCGATCGCCTCGGAGCTGCTGCGCTCGCGCCTCATCTCGTAGTAGAAGGGCACCAGCCCGAGCAGCTCGGTCCGCACCTGGGCGGCCTGCTGCTGGCGCGCCTGCAGCGCGGCGTTGATGGGGCCGATCAGTTCGGCCGCGGCGAGCTCGGGGTTGGTGGCGATCAGCGCCGAGGAACCGTCGGGGGCGGGGCGCAGCAGGCGGAGCTCGGAGAGGGCGCCGGTCGCCTGCTCCAGTTGGCCGGAGGTCAGGCCGAGCTCGTCAGCTGCCCGTTCATCCAGCCGGCCGTGTCTGACGGCCCAGGTGAACACCCTCGCGGCCGTCTCGTCGAGGCGGCCTGAAAGTGACGGAAGGATGTCCGGACTGACCATGATTGCCCCCGTTTGATCATAGAGATTTCGCTGCGCTGCAACTTTATGACAGGGGCGTGCGGTGGAGATCCCCCCAACCGGCGGGCCACTGTGGAGCTGCACCGGAAAGCAGGTGCGGCTCCCGGCCGGAAACGGCGGAGGAGTCCGAGGGAACGTACGACGCCGTGATCCGGCGATCGACACAACGGGGGAAAACACCATGGGCAAGCGCCTTGCTTCCTGCTTCGTTCTGACCGCTCTCGCCACCGCGGTCATGGCCGGCCCGGCGTCCGCCGCGACCGCCGGCACTGCCACCACCGCCAGCACCGCGACCACCACCACCGCCGCCGCCGGCACCGCCACCGCGTCGGCGGCCGGGCCGGACGCCGACCCGCTGCACCTCGTCCCGAAGCCGGTCGGGCACAAGCCGGGCAAGGACGGCGGCCACGGCGACCTCCGCTGGGAGTGACCGCGGGAGCCCCGCCGGAGCCCGACCCGGCCGCGCCCACCCGACCTGACCCGACCTGACCCGACCTGATCTGCGCTGATCCGACCCGCGATCGAGGACCCATGTCTGCCGCACCTTCTCCGCTGCCGCTCCGCGGCGTGCGATCCCGCCCCGGCGTGCACTACGCACCGGTCAGCAAGGGCGTGTACGTCTCCGCCGCCAAGGGGGCGTTCCTGCTGGCCGGCCCGGCGAGCCTGTTCCAGCTGGTCGACCGGCTGACCCCGCTGCTGGACCGCGGCGCCACCGAGGACGAACTGGTCGCGGCGGCCGGCGCCGAGAAGACCCGCGGTGTCGTGCGCTGGGTGGCCGGACAGCTCCTCCTGCGCGAGCTGCTGTTCGACCTCGACCGGCTGGACACCGCGGAGCCCGGGCCGGACGAGCGCGCCGCGTACGGTGACACGCTCGCCTACCTGGAGACCCGCAGCGACGACCCGTACACGGCCTTCCGCCGGGTGCGCGAGGGCCGGGCGGCCGTCCTCGGCCGGGGGCCCGCCGCCGAGTCGGCGGCCCGCGGCCTGGCCGCGGCCGGCTTCGGCAGCGTCGTCCTGGCCGGTACGGACGGGAGCGCCCCGGACCCGTCCGGGCTGCTGCTGCTCGACCCGGAGCTCGACCGCGTCGTGCTGCCCGCCTCCGCCGCCGAGGCCGCCGGACTGCTGTCCGGTGCCTGCGTGGCGGTGGTCGTGGACGCCGCGCCGTCGGTCGACGCGACCGCCGAACTCGCGCCCGGTGCCGCGATCGTCCCGGTGACCACCTCGGACGCGACGCGGGCCGGTGGTCCCCAGGTCGTCGGCCCGCTGCGGACGGCGGGCGAGGCGCCCGGTCTGCACGGCAGGCTGGTCGAGCGTGCGGTGATCCGGCAGGGTGACCAGGCGCGGACCGTACCGTCGCCCACCGGCGCCATCATGGCCGGCGCGCTCGCCGCCCACCGGGCCTTCCAGCACATCGGCCTCGGCACGCCGGAGAGCTCCGTCTCGGTGGTGCACGGTCCCGCGCTGGAGTCCGACGAGGCCGTGCTGGCCGGATCGGGTCAGGCCGAGTGGAGCGGCATCCGCAGCCTCGGCGACGCCGACCCGTCGGGGCTCGCGCCGGTCGTGACCGAGGAGGTGCTCACCGACTCGCTGCCGCTGTTCGCGCCCTGGACCGGCCCGTTCCGGTGGATCGCCCCCGACGACCTGCCGCAGCTCCCGTCCGCCCTGGCCGTCCTCGAAGGCCTCACCCCCGACTTCGGCAGGCCCCTCGTCCGCCGCGGCATCGACCACGGCTCCGCCGCCGTCCAGGCGATCCTCGCCGGGCTGCGCGTCCTGGCCGCCGTGCCGTACCCGCCCGGGATCCGTGTCCTGGAGCGCTCGGTGTCGGCCGCCGGAACCACCGAGGCGCGCTGGCTGCTGGACGGTGTCCTGCGGATCCTGGCACGCTCCGCCGCGACGCCGGCCACCGTCCTGGGCTGGGACGACATCACCGACCACGACACCCTGCGGTTCTGGCGCACCCTGGAGGAGTACGAGGACCAGCCGGTCGCGCTCACGCTCGGCCGCCCCGCCGGACTCGCCGGCCCCTGGTGCACCGTCACCGTGGCGGACGCCCGTACCGGCGCGGTGCTGGGCTCCGCCTGGGGCGACAGCACCGACCGGGCCGCCGGCCTGGCGCTGGCCGCGGCCCACGGCGCCCGTCGGGCCGAACAGGCCGGTCAGCCCGGCACCGTCGACCCGGCGCCCGGAACCGAACTGATCGACCTGATGACCGAGCCGGAGCTGAACGCGCTGGCCGGGGACATCGAGACGTACTGCCACGCCCACGGGGTGCGGCCGCTCGGGGTCCGTGTCGTCGCCGACCCGCTGGCCGGGGAGCAGAAGCTGTGCTGGGGGCCGGTATGGCTGTCCTGACGATCGCCGAACCGCCCACCCCCTGGGCGGAGTTCGCCGAGCTGCACGGTGCCCGCCTGAGCATGAGCGAGGGCTGGGACACCGAGGTGGAGCGCGCCGCCTGGACGGCGGCCCGCGAGGCCGGGGTGCCGCTGCTCTCCGTCCGGGTCCTCCCGGACGAGGTGCAGATCGGCCCGCTGTGGGACCCGGCCGCGGCCGCGCCCTCCTGCGCGGGCTGCGCCGAGGCGCGGGAGCGACTCGCCGCACCGATCGCCGGCGGCCACCCGATCGCCCGCGAGTGGGGTGCCCGGCGCTCCGGTACCGGCGCGTCGCCGCTGCTCCCGCTGCTGGCCCGGGCCGCGCTGGCCGCCGGAACCCCCCTGGCCCCGGGCGAGCTGCTGTCCGTCCGCCCGGGCGGACTGCGCCGGCACCGGATCGCCCGGTACCACGCCTGCCCGGTCTGCGGGGACGCGGGCATGCCCCACGACCGCACCGCCGCGCCGCCCGTCCGGACGCCGGAGCCCCTGGTGCTCGCCGACCGTCCGTCGCCGCAGCAACTGCCGCTGCGCGAGCGCCCCGGCCTGCCGATGCCCGCCGACGAGCTGCACCGGCGGACGGTCGACGCCCGCTTCGGCCCCTTCGTCGGGGTGCAGCGGGAGACCCAGGCCCCGTTCGCGATGAGCAACGCCGTGATGCCCGGCGGACCGGTCGGCGCGGGGCACGGCCGCGGCGCCACCTACCGGGAGAGCGATCCCGTCGCCATCCTGGAGATGTACGAGCGGATCGGCGGGTTCCCGTACGGTACGGGACGGGTCGTCAGGAACCTCGCCCACCAGGGCATCGACCTGCCCGCGCTGGACCCGGCCACGCTGGGCGGGCACACCGCGCGACAGCTCGCCCACCCCTACTGCCGGGTGCTGCCGTACGCGCCGGACACCCCGACCGACTGGGTCTGGGGCCACCGCATCCCCACCGGGGAGCCGGTGCTGGTGCCGGCCGAAGTCGGCTTCTACCAGTACAAGCTGCAGCGGGAAGGCGACCGGAAGATCCACTTCCTGGAGTCCTCCAGCGGCTGCGCGCTCGGCGCGAGCCTGGAGGAGGCGGCGCTGCACGCCCTCTTCGAGGTCACCGAGCGCGACGCGTTCCTGCTCGCCTGGCACCGGCGGCGCCCGCTGCCGGCCATCGACCCCGCGTCGGTGCGCCGGGAGCGCAGCCGGGAGCTGATCGGCCTGATCCGCTCGCGCGGCTACGACGTGCACCTGCTGGCGGCGAGCCAGGACATCCCGCTGCCCTCGGTGTGGGTGCTGGCCGTCCACCGGGACGGGCTGTTCCCCGCCAGCTACTCCGCGGCCGGTACCCACCCGGACCCGGAGGCCGCCGTCGAGGCCGGCCTGTGGGAACTGGCACAACTGGTTCACGAGCGGGTGCCGTTCGACCCGGCGGCGGTGGAGCGGATGATCGCCGACCCGTTCGAGGTGCGCGTGCTCGACGACCACTACCAGCTCTACAAGCGGCCCGAGCTGCTGCCCCGCGTCACCGAGGTGCTGGGCGGGCCGGTCGTGCGGCTGGACGAGGCCTTCCCCGGCTGGCCCGACGCCCTGCGCCCGGCGGCCGGCGCGCGTCCCGACGTACGGGCCTCGCTGGAGACCGTGCTCGGCCTGTACGCCGACGCCGGAATGGACACCGCCATCGTCGTCGACCAGTCCACCCGGGACCACCGTGACCTGGGACTGGCCGCCGCCAAGGTGATCGTCCCCGGCACGCTGCCGATGACCTTCGGCCACGCCAACCAGCGGCTGCTCGGCCTCACCAGGCTGACCGACGGCCTCCTGGTCGACGGCCGCCCGGTCACCGCCGACGACCTTCCGCTCGACCCCCACCCGTTCCCGTGAGAGGAGGACCGATGAGCCAGACACTCGAACGCGACGCTCTGCCCGGCACCGCCGAACCGCGGGGCACCGCCGAACCGCGGCGCACCGACGCCCCGAACGGCACCGACGACCTGCGGGAACTGCGCCGCTTCGCCTTCGAACAGGGCGCCGGCAAGGCCTTCGTCGCCCCGGGCCCGCAGATCGACCCCTTGATCGGCACCACCAGCGGGCAGCTCCCCGCAGCGGTCCGCCCCGACGCCGGCCGCCCGCTCGCCCTCGGCACCTCCCGGCTGCTGCGCCGCACCCCCTTCCCCGCCGGCCTCCGGCCGCAGGACGGGCCGGCAGCCGGTGAGGAGACCCTGGACCACCTGCTGGTCACCGCGTTCGGCCTGCAGCGCCGGGAGCCGTCGAACTCCTTCAACGACCACCGCGTCGTGCCGTCGGTCCGCAGCAAGTTCCCGGTCCGCCCCTACCTGCTGCAGGACGGCGCCACCCGCTACCTGGACGTCCAGCGCCACGCGCTCCTGGACGTCGAGGGCACCCCCGCCGCCCCCGGCGAGCACGGCACCACCGTGGTGCTGGCCGGGCGGCACACCGACCTGCCGCCGCAGTACGCGCTGCTGCGCGGCCCGCTGGTGGACCTCGAAATCGGTCACAACCTGCGCAGCCTGTACCTCGCCGCCCAGCTGTTCGGGGTGCGGGCGGAGCTGGAACTGCCGACCCCCAACCCCGAGGGCCTGGCCGAGCGGATCGGCATCCGGCCCGCCGAGGGCTGGGCCTACCCGGTCGCGGTCCGGCTGGACGGCGCGACCCCGCGCTGGCGTCCCGGTATCGACCGGCCGGCGCCCACCGGAGACCAGGCACTGGACCGGGTGCTGCGGATCGACCGGATGACCCGGCCGTCCGGCGCGCCCGCCCCGGCGGCCGAGGCCACCGGCACCGGCCCGTACCCGGTCGAGGGCAACGGCCTGAGCTGGGCCGAGGTGCTCTGGAACCGTACGGCCGGGCGCACCCCCGAGGGGATCGGCGGCTTCTCCGGCGTCCGGGCGCCCCAGCCGTACGCCGCCGTCGCCGACAGCCTGGCGCTGGCCTGCGCGCCGCCGCCGTCCCCGCTGCTCGCCGCCGTCGCCGGGCACGTCCGGCTCACCCTCTGCGTCCAGGACGTCGAGGGGCTGCCGGACGGCATCCACCGCGTCGAGGACAACAGGCTCACCGGGCACCTCGCCCGGCCCGGCGTGCACGCCGCGCTGGACTCCCAGTTCGGGTACCCGCTGAGCGGCGGCAACGACTGCCCGGTGCGGCACGCCACCTTCGTCTGGACCTTCACCGCCGACCTGCGCGCGCTGTTCGCCGAGTTCGGGCCCGGCGCGTGGAAGCTGCTGCAGTACGCGTGCGGCTGGTCGGCACAGGGCCTGGTGCTCGGCGCCGCGGCGTACGGCATGTACGCCCGGCCGGCCCGCGCCTTCGACGAGGTGCGGATCGCCCGCACGCTGGAGCTGGACCGCGACCAGACCGCCGTCTTCCAGGTGGTCTGCGGCACCGGCCGGTTCCGCGAGCCGATGCTGGACCTGCGGTCATGACCGGCACCCTGGACGGCAGACCCCGCTGGAGCTGCTGGCACCTCCACCTCGACTCCGCCGCACCGGCGCTGGTGGACACCGTCCTGCTGGACGTGGTCGAACCTGTGGTGCGCGAGCTGCGGGCCGACGGCGCGATCACCGGCTGGTTCTTCATCCGGTACTGGCAGCACGGGCCGCACCTGCGGCTGCGGCTCGCCGGTCTGGACGAGGCGGCCGAGCCCGGCGTCACGGCGGCGCTCGCCGAACGGCTTGCCCCGGTCAACGCGGGCGTCCCGGACGGCGAACGGATGAGCACCGAGCAGTACCACCGGAGCACCGGCCCGATCGCCAAGGCCGGCGAGGGCGGCGCGGACGGCTTCGAGGCGTTGCCGCTGGCCGAGCTGCGACCGGGCGGGGTGCACCGCGAGCCGTACGCCCCGGAGACCGACCGCTACGGCGGGCCGGCCCTGCTGGGGCTCAGCGAGTCGCTGTTCGGCGACAGCAGCGAGCTGGTGACGGCCGTCCTGCGGGCCCGTCCGACCTGGAACGGCCGGGTGACCTTCGCCCTGCTCACGATCGCGGCGGCGGTCCGTGCGGCCGACCCGGACCACGTTTCCCAGGAGCGGTTCCTGCGCGGACTGCGCACCTCCTGGCTGACCTGGGCCGGGCGCGCCGAGCACCCGGGCATGAACCCGCTCGCCGCCCGCGAGGCGTCGCTGCGCTCCGCGGAACTGCTCGCCGAGCGCTTCCCGGGCGGGCCGGGCGCCCTGCCCGGTGCCGGCCGGGCCGCCGACCGGTGGGCGGAGCGGCTGGGCGCCGCCATGGACGTCTGGCGGGACGCCGCCCTGGCCGGGGCGCTGAGCTCCAGCCCGCCGGAGATCCTCGCCTCGCACCTGCACATGACGCTCAACCGGCTGGGCTTCGGCCCCGAGCAGGAGGTTTTCCTGCTCAGCGTGCTGATCGAGCTCTGGGCGGGCCAGCGTACGGCGGCCGCGGCGTGACCGTCACCGGGACGGCGGCCGGGACGACGGCCGTCCCGGCCGGCGGGTACGAGCGCGCCTGCGCCACCCTGCTGCCGGAGCTCGCCGAGCGGGTCGGGCCGCCGCCGGCGGAGGGCCGCTGGTTCGCGCTGGAGCGGGCGGCGGGCCGGTACGGCCGGGTCCTCCTCCCGCTCGGTGACCGGGTGTACCACGGCCACGCCTTCGCCGAGGCCTTCGCGGCCGCCCTCGGCACGCCGGCCGGACAGCCGGACGGATCCTTCTGGTGCGTGCTCGCCGGCGAGCCGCGGACCGACCCGGCGGTGTTGGACGGCATGCGCTGCGGTCTGGCGCGCGCCGCGGCCGCCCACGGCTTCGCGGTGCGCTGGCCGCGGGTGCACGACCAGGAACTGCTCGACATGGCCGCGCAGTTGGACGGCCTGGACACCGGCGTCCTGCTGGTCGCCGAACTGTCCGACCAGGCGCCCGCGTAGCCGACCGGGCACCCGCGCCGCAGGCCGGGGCACCCGCGTAGCCGGCGAGGAACCCGCGTAGCCGGCCAGGCGCCCGCGCCGCAGGCCGAACGACCGGCCGCCCGCGCGGCCCTTTCCCCGGGATCGGCTGATCCCCCCCACAGACCTCCCCCGTCAGGGGTGAGCGCCGGCCCTCCCGGGCCGGCCCCGCCGCGCCGGCATCCGCCGCGCGGAGCCCGGAATGCGGCCCGAACGGGCCCGCTCCCGGAGCGAACCGATGAGATCCCATGGAGATCCACAGATGAGCGAGTCCGTGAACACCCCGCAGGCCGAGCAGTCGGCCGAGGTCCCGACGGTCGACGTCGAGGAGCTGTCGGTGCTGGAGGTCGGCGACGCCGCCGCCCTGCCGGAGATGGGTGCCTCCAGCGGCGGCACCATGTGCTG